>CAZECH010000089.1:0-9371 GCA_964510675.1 uncultured Ignavibacteriaceae bacterium | reverse complement strand
AGCAAGAGAAATATCATAAGAATCAGTTGCAGAGCACATAGCAAAAAGAAATCCTCCCTGGGCTATATAACTTTTTATTGTTAATGAAACTGCCGCCATCATTTCTGAAACTTTTTTGAAGCTGTTCTTTTTTGCATTATTCTCATACTGAATTTGCTGGTCTATATACCATTGAGCATTTGCAAAACTTGCAAAGAATTTTCCATATTGTCCTGTAAAATCCTCATGGTGCAAATGAAGCCAATCGTAATTTTCCAGATCGCCGCGAAGAATTTCATCATTCCATATTTTATCGTAAGGAACTTTTGCATACTCAAGAGCAAGAGTAACTGCATCATCCCATGGTTGAAATCCCGGAGGAACATAAACAGCAATTCTTGGTGCTTTCTCCAATCTTACTACATCCATATTATTGTCTTCACTCTGTACTTCTGAGTAAATACTGACTGCTTCTGAAGATGAAAGAGCATCAAATGCCACTCCTTCTATTCTGCATTCTGCAGCAATCTTATCAGAATAATCCATCATAAAAGAGCCTCCTTTGTAATTAAGAAGCCAATCTGCTTTTGCTCCGTTTGTCAGTGCATGAAAAGTTATTCCGTAAGCTTTAAGATGATCCGTCTGCTGGAGATCCATATATATGAAAATTTTGGATTGGGGGAAAATAAAGAGATGGAAAACAAATAATAAAAACAAAAACTTTATAAACATATTCAAATCCTTGGCAAAAACTTTCTACCATTTAAAAAGAGATGCCGGATCTCCCAAAGGGATGCCTTTGGCAAAGCCCGGCATAACAATAAAATAAATGAATTTCTAATTCTTTATGCTGACTTTCTATCAGCTTCAATAAAAATTGGTTCCGAGCCTTTCGTAACAACATCTTTGGTAATGATACACTTCTCAACTTTATCTTTTGCCGGCAGATCGAACATAATATCAAGCATAAAATCTTCAACGATTGAACGAAGAGCTCTTGCACCAGTTTTTCTTTCCATTGCTTTTTCAACTATCGCGTCGATGGAAAAAGGATCGAACTCTAATTCGATTCCATCCATCATAAAAAGTTTTTTATACTGCTTGAGAATTGCATTTTTAGGTTCCGTAAGAATGCTTTTAAAAGCCTCTTTTGAAAGAGCATGTAAAGGAGCGGCAACCGGTAATCGTCCTATTAGTTCAGGTATTAATCCAAAACGAAGAAGATCTTCAGGTAAAACAAACTTTAAGAGATCCTCATCTTTAGTTTTATTTTTAATATCGGAGACGAAACCCATTTTGTTTTTGTTAATTCTTGATGCTATAATTTTCTCAATTCCCTCGAAGGCACCGCCAACAATAAAAAGAATATTCTTTGTGTTAACATTTATCAAACTTTGTTCAGGATGTTTTCTTCCTCCTTTAGGCGGAACTCCTGCAATAGTTCCTTCAAGAATTTTTAATAATGCCTGTTGTACACCTTCACCCGAAACATCTCTTGTAATTGAAGCACTTTCACTCTTCCTGGCTATTTTATCAATCTCATCAATGTAAACTATTCCTCTTTGTGCACGTTCAAGATTATAATCCGCAGCTTGTAAAAGATGAACAAGAACAGTTTCAACATCGTCGCCAACATAACCGGCTTCTGTTAAAGTTGTAGCATCAGCTATCGCAAAAGGCACATCAAGTATTTTTGCAAGTGTTTGTGCAAGAAGTGTTTTCCCAACACCCGTAGGCCCTATTAATAGGATATTGCTTTTTTCAATTTCAACATCATCAAGCTCAAAAAAGTTTGTTCGAGAATTAATCCTCTTATAATGATTATAAACAGCAACTGATAAAACCTTTTTTGCTTTATCCTGCCCAATTACATATTCATCAAGAGATTTTTTAATAGTTGCCGGTGTGTGGTTCTGAAAACTTTTTGTCTTCGAATTATTAAAAGCAGCAAGATTATTTCTCAAAATATCAACACTGCTTCCAATACAAATATCACATATATAAACATCCGGTCCGGCAATCATACTTCCGACTTCACTGCCGTCTCGTCCGCAGAATGAACATTTAACTATTCTTTGATTTTGTTTTTTTGCCATTATGTTCCCTGGTTTACTTTATCCCTTATTTTAATTATTTCCTCTCTGGCTTCATCAAGATATAAGGAGTTGGGGAAATTTGCAAGTAAACTCTCAAACATCTCAACTGCCTTTATATCATCTTTTAATCCATACTTGTAAATTCTTCCTAAAAGATATAGAGACTTATCAGCATAAATATTTTTTTCTTTTTCGGATGAAATTTCAAGTAAAATGGTAATTGCCTCATCCGGATTATTAAGCGCAAGTTTCATTTCTGCCAATCTTATTACTGCCCTGTTCTGTAACATAAATGCCTGCTTGTTAGATGCAATTTCTTTAAACAGGGTTGAAGCTTCTTCAAACTTCTCCTGCGCAACAAACTTTTCTGCATTAGCATATATTAAAAGATTAGACGAATCATTCATATTAGTGTTCAGCAGAAGTGATAAATCAATGGCATCATTAGCAATATTATCTTTCATATTATTCAGTACTTCATTAAGCAGGCTTTTTGCAGATAGAAAATCTCCTTTATAGAAAATAATCTTTGCAAGCTCAAACCTGGCAAGATTTTTCTGATCTTCTGGGGAATGAATATTTTCAATTATAGTAATAAGATTTTTCTCCGCTGTATTAAAATCGTCTTTTAAAACACAAATCTCTGCAAGTTCTTTATAAGCATCAGATATAAATTGAGAATTTCGATAATCATTGGTAATAATGTTAAAATAATCACCTGCAAATTTCAGATCATGTTTTTTATATAGATAAATCTTTCCAATCCTAAGGAGAGATTCTCCCGCAACTTCAGAATGAGGATAAAGATCAACCAGTTCGTTGTAAGCAGCAACAACCTTCTCAATTTCCTTTATGTTTATCTGGTTTGTTCTGTAAAATGGTTTCCAGGCATTATCATTCTCTGCAAACTTTATATTAAGAGTTTCTTCCATAGTTTTTGCATATCCAAGTTTTGCAGATGAGATTATTGGTGAATTAGGATATTTCTGAATCACTTCATTATAAGCTTTTGAAGCAAGCTTAAAGTGTTTTTCCATAAATGCAAAATTAGCAAAGTTGTAAAGATCGGCTCCAAGGTTATTTTGTTTTTCATCTATTTTACGGTAAATCTCAAATGCTTTATCAAGTTCATTCTTCTCCATTAATAATCTTGCGAGCAGGTAATCAAAAGAAAGGATATCACTATTACTATACTCTTCCACAACTTCAATTGTCTGCCCGAGTGCATCCGGTTTATTTGTATAAGAAAGAATTCTCGATTCAACCAACTGGTACTGATTAGAATTAGAAGATATAATTGAGCAATACTCTCTTGCCGCATCTTTATATCTCATTGTAAGGGAATAAATATTTGCAAGATCAAAAGAAAAAAATCTTGGGTCTTCGGAAATTTCTTTTCCTTTATTCAAATATTCAATAGCTTTTTCAAATGCCCTTCTTTCAATTGCATAGTTGGCAATCGTGCGATAGTTATTGGGATTTTCCTGCAACTTTTTTAAAGCTTCATCCCAGGTATCAAATGCTTTCTGCTCATCGCTTTTAAGGTAATATGTTTTTCCTAAAAGCCCGTAAAGATTTATATCCAGAGGATTTAAATTTAATCTCTGCTCAATAATCTTTATTGAGTTATCATAATCTTTAAGTTGAATATAAACCCTGTTCAGTGCATCAAAGAATTGAAAATTTGCCGGCTGTCGGTTATAAAGTTCTTCATAAATTTGCTTTGCTTTTTCAAACTCACCGGATTGCTCAAAATTCTGCCCCAGCATATGGCGGTTCATTAAGTCCTGCTGAGCAAATGTGATGCTGATAAATATTAAAGGAAGAAAAATTTTCTTTAACATATTTAAACTTACCACTTTTTAAGCTGGTTATTCAAGGGAGAAATGAGGAGAGATTATTTCAGACAAAAAGCGAGGCTCAACCTTTAAGATGAACCTCACATATCTTTGTTATTTGGTACGACTTAATTTGAACATAATCGGGATAGTAACCTGAACTTTAACTTTTTTCCCTTCATTTTGACCAGGCTCAAATTTAACCTGTCTTACAGCTTTTAAGGCTGCCGAATCTAGAACAGGGTTTGCACTCCTTATTACTTCTGCATTTACCACATCTCCACTTTCATTAACGAAAGCGATTACAAATACTTTCCCTTCGATACCTTTTTCTTTTGCATATTCAGGATAAATAACTTTTTCCTGTATTGCTATTATTCCGCCAACGGGTTCTGGCATTTCATCTACTTCAATTTTATAATCTGCTTTACTAAACGAATCAGGAATATTGGTAACTTCTTTATTCTCATCCTTATTACATCCTGATATAAAAAGAAAAACTGCTGTTAGGAAAATCATAACTTTCATTTGAACCTCTTTAATTTATTATATGTTTATTATTCTTTACTGCAATAATTTCTGAAGTCGGCAGACTATTGAATAAAAGCTCTATCATCTGGTTTTGTTTCTGAACGACAGTTTCCACAGCATTCATCTTATCATTGTAAGAACTGATTCTTCCCAATAGATAGATATTTATGATTACTAAAATTGCAACCAGTGAATATGAAATTATCTTTGCTATTCCTAAATCTTTGTAGCCCAATGCTCTATTCTTTTTTTTGTTTTTTAGTGAATGAAAAATTCTTTCTTCCAATTCATATGGAAATTCATTTTCGGTTTCTTCAACAGCATGTTTCAAAAGATTCATTGATTTGAAATAATCTCTTGCTTCAGCATCCTGTGAAAGAGAAGTAAAAAGCAATGGCTCTTTATTCTTTGCAAGCTCACCATCAAAATACATTTTTATCATATTTTTAAATTCTTCGGTGTTCATAATTACTACCTCATCACACAATTAATTTTGAAATCTTATTTATCAATTTATTTCTCACTTTATTAAGCCGACTCTTAACAAGCTTTTCATCAATTCCAAGAACATCGCTAATCTCAGAATATTTTAATCCACCATATTCTTTAAGAATAAAAACTTCTCTCTGCTCAATCGCAAGTTTATTTAATACCATCTGCACCAATTCTTTTACTTCTTTTTTCTCAAATTCATCCTCAATGTTCTCTTCGGCTTCAATCTCAATTTCATCAGCATCTTCAACATTAAACTGATCTATCCTGATTCTCTTTCTCCTGAAAAAACCATAAACCTCATTCCGGGCAGTTGTAAAAAGCCAGAAGTTTATATTGTCTTTATATCTGATGTTATCAATATTTTGGTAAAGTTTAAGAAAAACATCCTGTACAATATCTTCTGTTAGCATTATATCTTCAGTCATTTTAAGAATGTAGTTGTACAGTTTCTTTTTAATCCTGTTAAATATGAGTGTAAATTCAACGATATTTTCTGTAGAGTTGGTCAAAAAGAGAATCCTGTATCTATAATAAAAAGATGCTTTAAATATCGGAATGTTCCCGCTGATATGTAAATTTTTATAGAAAGGAGAAGATTGTGAGGTTCACCATCAAGGTGAACCTCACATTAATATTATTATTCTTTTATTTCTTCTATTTCAGCCATTCTCCCACCAAGATGTTTATAAAAGAATTGTTCCATTGCTCCATAGAAATCAAACCTATTCTCTTCATTCCTAAATCCATGTCCTTCATTATCCTTTACCATATATGGAACATCAATACCTTTTTCCTTTAAAGCAGCAACCATTTGGTCTGATTCATTTTTATTTACTCTTGGATCGTTAGCTCCCTGTGCAATTAATACAGGTACTTTAATATTTTCAACATGAAAAACCGGTGAGGCTGCGTAGAGAGCTAAGGAATCCTTTTGCGGATGGCCAACCATTTCATATAACATTTCTCTATATGGCTCCCAGTAGGGAGGGATTGAATTCATAAATGTAAACAGATTCGCTACACCAACATAATCAACTGCACAAGTATAAAGATCAGGGGTAAAAGTAATACCGGACAATGTAACATAACCTCCGTAAGAGCCGCCGTAAATTCCTATTCTTTTAGAATCAGCAATTCCCTCTTCAATTAACCAGTTAACTCCATCTGTAATATCATCCTGCATTTTCTTTCCCCATTCTTTAAAACTCTTCATCCAAAAATCTTTTCCGTACCCTGTTGAACCACGGAAATTCATCTGTAAAACTGCATATCCTCTGTTTGCAAGGAATTGAATTTCGGGATTGAATCCCCAACTATCTCTGTACCAAGGCCCACCATGAGGATTAATAACAACCGGAAGATTCTCTGCTTCAACTCCTTTGGGAAGTGTAAGATAACCATGAATTTCCAAACCATCTCTTGTTGTATATGTAATGGGTTTCTGATTTGCCATATATTCTTCTTTAAGCCATGGACTTACATCAACTAATTTCTTAAGCTCTTTTTTGTTTACATCATAAAAGTAGTATGCACCCAAAGATTTATCGCTGTATGTTCTTACAAGCAACATGTCCTCGTTCCTGTTATTTCCTGTTACCGCAATTTCATAACCTTCGAGCTTTGATTGAAGATCATCATTAACATCCTTTGCTTGTTCATCCCAAAAGACATATTCATTCTTCCATGAATTAAACGAAACACCAAGGAGTTCTTTTCTCTTATCAGAAGATATCAGGTTATAAACATCATAATCAGGATGTTCATATATAACTTTAACTTCCTTATTATCCGCAATGTTATATTCTACAATTGCCGCTTTATCTCTTCCTATATTGGAAGCCATGTAAAGATTTTTATTATCGTAAGTAAAATATAAAGGAGAGAGTGTTTCTTTAAAATTAGTTGTTATAAGTTCTTTGAATTGCTCATCTTCTTTATCCCTGTAAAGTACTCCTGTATTGACACCATCTGTGGTAAGAGCAACCCTCAGCTTTCCATCGTGATCTGTAATCCAACCTGTAATATTGCCCGGGTTTCCCGCTATCTGAGCCATCTCACCGGTATTTACATTTATCCTGTACACATCAAATAATTGCGGATTCGTTTTGTTTAGCTGGATAAGCATTTCATCAGGATTATCTTTAAGATCGTCAACAACCCCTGCTCTGACTTTTTCAAATGGAGTAAGATCTTTTTGATTTTTTCCATCCTTGTCAACGGCAAACAACCGGAAGTTTTCATCACCTTTTGTATCCTGTACATAAATAATCCTGTCGTTACCTTTCCAGAAATATCCGGCTATATCTCTTTCTTTGGCAAAAGTAACTTGTGTCGCTTCTTCTTCGCCAATCTTCTGAACATAGACATTCATTCTTGTTTCCCATGGCTGCATCCAGGAAAGAAACTCGCCATCCGGAGAAATTGCATAGCTTCTTTTTTCAGGATTCTTAAAAAAATCTTTCATCGGAATCAAAGGAATATCTTCCTTAGTTTGTGCGGAAACGGATAAAGTTGTGGAAAGCAATAGTAATAACGCAAAAAAAATTTTCATTTGGTAAACCTCTCTTTATAAATATTTGAAAAACACGTGAACAAAATAGATAATTAACACCTGAAATATTCAGGTATTTTTTATCAATGGTCTTGCTGGATTTTTAACGGGCTAACAATATTTGCTAAATATTATTAAAGGCGTGTAAACATTTTAAGTTCAATTCCACTGAATTCCGGTTCATATCTGCAAACGCCACCAATACAAATGTTACCAGCTTGCCTTTTACCGATTAACAGGCTGATATCAGTATGTTGCCAAAGCTTATACCCACATTGTATGAAGTTCCAGAAACGGCGAATAGTGTTTCCTTCTTCTGGTTCTTTTGTCTGCATTTCCGAAACCAGCGAAATGCTGAGTTGGGGTGATCTTAAGTATTCCAATGTAACCACGTCATTAAAATATTTCTCGGAGGTTGTTCTGTCTGTTGTATGCTGATGTTCAATTATAAACCTTATTGTGTTTATCTCATCAAGGTAAAAATAATTTTCAAGGATAGGTGTTATATTTTTTGTGTTCGCATCTCTTTCTTCATTATAGCCGAATGCAGCAATAGTTTTAAAGTTTGCATTCCATGTATGATTTACCTGAACAAAAGTTTCCCTAAGCTGCAGCCTTACCGGAGAATTGGCATTAATAATTTTCTGATAATAAGAATCGGAATCAAGTGTTTTTGTTTCCCCATAATTAATTGTTAAAAATGTTTTCTCACTGATTGAATAGTTTGCATCAACCTGAAATCCTTTCTCGTTTGCCTGGTTTAATGGTGATGGATGCCGGTTTAGCATTATGTAAGTGTATTCTTTCCTGACAGATGGAGGATTATTATATACAATAGTTCCATCATTTGAGCTAAAAAGAAAATTATCATAATATTTATACTCAACTGTAAATGACACAGGGCCATAATAGAAATTTGCACTTGTATAATATGATTCACCTGTATTATTTGCATTACCTTTAAACACACGTTCTTTATCATCATTATTTCTTTTGATTCCGTACTCACTATAAAAATCAAAATTCCAGATACTTGGCTGAATTCTAACAGAGCCAATCATTGTTCTTGCTATATCTTCTTCAGGTTCGTTTGAAGCGAATGAACCGCCAAGTTTTAAATAATTTAATCCCCTGTATTCAATATCAACAGCATGCAAAATATCTTTCCTTTCAGCATTAAAATTCTCAGCCATACCAGTTAAAGCAATAAGATTGAAATTCGCATAGTTCCCTTCTACCTTCGCACCAAGCAGATTATTATCAATTCTTATATTCCTGTTTTCATAACTTTTAAGTATCAATCCTCTTCCAAACAGTGAATAAAAATTTCCGACCGTAAATTTCATCCCTTCTTCTACATCTCCAATTTCAGCTTCAACATATTTGAAACCGATATCAGTATATCTGTCTTTTCCCCTGCTTATTGCGGGATTAGGATCATTGGGTTGAAAGATATCAAAACGGATTCCTGCAGAAAAAATATTCTGTCTGTAATCGAGGTTAAACCAGTTTTCAAATATTTCCTGTTCTTTATTATAATCGTATGAGTATTCAAGCTGGTTTGACAAGCTTAAACCATCCGGCAGATGCGGGTTAAAATCATCCTGAGCGTAAAGGGATATTGTTAAAAAGATCAGCAGAAGTAAGAAAATTTTTATGTACATAATCTATTCTGAAGTTTTCGAGGAAGAGGAAAGCAAGTCTTCAATTTTCTTTTTAATCTGGAGTTCATCTCCTTTTTTATAACCTGTATGTGAATAAACTATGTTCCCTTTTTCGTTAAGAAGGACAGTATGAGGTACATTCTGCACATAATATTTCCTTGCGACTTCTGAATTTGTATCAAGCAGGATGGTAAAATTATAATCTTTTGATTTAACA
>CAZECH010000088.1:0-9373 GCA_964510675.1 uncultured Ignavibacteriaceae bacterium | reverse complement strand
ATTATTGAAGGTGTGGGATAGGGATGGTCAATCAATCATCCATTCATTTACAATACTTCTGTATCTCTTCATAAGCTTGGATATAGCCAAGCTCACCAGCCTTTACAAGGTCTTTACACCCCTCATTCTTATTCCCAAGATTAATGTAGGCAATACCCTTCTTAAAAAATGCTGCAGAATTAGTTGAATCATCTTCTATAACAAAGGTAAAATCACCTACAGCTCCAGTGTAATTGCCTGCAATCATTCTTAGTTCTCCCCTTTGAAAATGCAGTTCAGTATATGAAGAATTTATTTGAATTGCTTTTGTAAGATCTTCTATAGCTCCATTAATATTACCTGTGATTGCCCTGTCACCTGCACGGCTTATAAAGGCATTTGCTTCATTTGGGTTTATCTCTATTGCTTTTGTGTAATCTTCAATCGCTCCGGAAAATTTATTTAAATAGCTTTTAAGGTTTCCCCTGTTAACATAGGCTTGAACATAAACCGGGTTCAGCCCTATTGCCTTAGTATAATCTTCTAAAGCATCATTTGATTTACCAATCATACTCCAAACATAACCCCTGCTGAAATAAGCAAGATAGTTATTTGAATCAATTAATAGGGTTTGCTCAAAATCATCTAAAGCAAGTTCATATTTTTCAAGGTTGATATATTCAATTCCCCTGTTCAGATAAGCCTGTGCAAGAGTTGAGTTTAATTTTATTGCTGTATTATAATCTTCAATTGCGAGATCATGTTTTATAATGTTGCTGTAAGCCTTCCCTCTTTTAAGAAAAGCATTAAAATTTCCCGGTTCCATTTCTATTGCTTTAGTGAGATCTTTTATAGCACCAATATAATCACCTTTGACATATTTAAGATTTGCAGATTCAAGATAGAGAGAAGAGGTGGCAGCGCAACCGAATACTACTAAAGCAGCAAAAAGAAAAAGTGTGTTTTTTCTCATAAACCTTCCGGGATTTAAATTCATATCCAAATTTATAATTGATGGAGAATAAATCATACTCCATAATTTTCCACTATTTAGAAGAATTATAAATATTTAATCATTATTTTTACACTTATTATTCGATAATTGAATTTATACATAAATAATAAATTGAAATGCCTGATAAACCTGACCTCTTTTACATACTATTAAAACTTCGTTCATATCTTATAAGCCTGATTAACAGCCCGGATGAATGTGACGATTCTTTTTCTTACACTGAAGAGTTCCTTGAAAGACGATATCCTGAAATGAAAGAGGAAATAATGGAACTTCTCCTTTCAAATGATATAAAAAATGACTGTGACATTGCTTTCAACGAAAAGATAGTTTTCCGGTTTAAAGATATGTTATCAGGTTCAGAGAAGAGAACTGATATAACCTCCTTGTTAAAAAAGTTTGAGATTAACACAATCTCCCTTGAAAGAGATAAGAAAAAAACAGAAAGTTACAGAAATGTAAGAGAACGCGAATTGAACAAAGTGCTTGAAGCTCTTTTCCAGCTTGCTGCTAACTGGGCAGTTCACAGAGAACTTGAAAACAAGGTTGATGATTATTCTACTTTAAGTGAGGAAGATCTTATAAGACCTGAAGAAGAAAAAAGCTATGATGATCTGGGAAAGAATACCGAAATCTCTTTTGATAAGATTTCCAGGCTTACTGAAAAGTATATTCACCTTTTAACGGATTATTATTTTCATTACGGCGGAGATTTAACCCTTATTGAGTTTGTTGAAGAGCTTGATAAAATAAAAGTATCGGTCTTTAAAAAATATGCTGAACTTTTTAAGAAGCATGGTTTGGAAGGTATACCGTAAATAATGTGGAATGAGCAATTAACCTACTGATTTCTTCCTCTCACCGAATTTTAGTTTAAATCCTGTTCCACTTATTTTAACTTTTGCATTATGAAAATTTAAGGTGATGCATGCGATTTATTTTACTTTTTCTTTTTACTTTGATAAACATTTCTTTTGGACAAACAACAATTTCCGGTAAAGTTACCTCGCAAAATAGTGAACCTCTCTTTTCAGCCAATGTTTATTTAAAAGATACTTATGACGGTGCTTCAACAGATGAGAGCGGGAAGTTTTCATTTACGACTCTTGAAACGGGAGAAGGAGTTGTAATTGTTAGCTACATTGGATTTAAATCTGTGGAGAAGAATGTGTCCTTAAGCGGAAATGAAGTTATTGTTGATTTTGCTTTAGAAGAAGAGGTAAGTGAACTTGACCAGGTTGTTATATCTGCAGGTTCTTTTGAAGCAAGTGATGAAAAAAAATCAGTTATACTTCGTCCGCTTGATATTGTAACTACAGCAGGAGCTGCGGCAGATGTTTATGGCGTTTTACAAACTCTGCCTGGAACACAAACTATAGGTGAAACTGAAGGTCTTTTTGTTCGGGGTGGCTCTGCTGCAGAATCAAAAACAATTATTGATGGAATGATCGTTCAGAATCCTTATTACTCAAGCGTTCCTGATATTCCATCAAGAGGCAGATTCTCTCCTTTTATTTTCAAAGGAACAATCTTCAGTACAGGAGGTTATTCTGCGCAATATGGACAAGCTTTATCATCAGCATTAATTCTTAACAGTTCCGATTTAGCTCCATCAACAGTCAGTGCAATAAGTATTATGGCGATTGGTTTGGGAGGTTCTCATATTCAAAGATGGGAGAATACCTCATTATCTGGTGAATTTAGTTATTATGATCTTAAACCTTACTTTAAAATAGAGAAGCAAAGAACAGATTGGATTGATCCTCCTTATGGAATAGATGGCAATATTATATTCAGACAAAAAACTTCACAGACAGGAATGTTGAAACTTTTTTCTTCTTATTCTTCTGGCGATCTTGGTTTGAATGTTGACAACATTGATAATCCTGCGATCAAAGAACGTTTCCTGATGAAAGATAATAATTATTATCTGAACACAAGTTTCAATGAAATTCTTGGTGAAGACTGGACTCTCTTTACAGGATTTTCATATTCAAAAGATAATAAAGATATAAACCTCGCCGATACTTTAATTGATTCTGATGAACAATTGACTCAGTCGAGAATAACGATTAGCAAAAGTTTGTTCGGAAATTCATCAATTACTTTTGGCGGGGAAGTGCACAATTTTAAAATTGATGAATCATATAATGAGTTTAGCAGGAAACTTAAAAACACTTACTATGCAGGATATATTGAATCGGACCTTTTCATCACGAATGATCTTGCAGCAAGAATAGGTTTGCGTTTTGAGAAGGAAAATATTATAAATAAAACAAACCTGGCTCCAAGAACCGCACTTGCTTATAAGATAGGAAAATCAGGCACATTAAATTTTGCTTATGGCCATTTTTATCAAACACCGGAGGATGAGTTTCTTTACAACAATTCCGGGTTGAAGTTTGAGAAGGCAATTCATTACATACTTAACTACCAATATATAGATGAATTTTATACTTTCAGGATTGAAGGATACTATAAAGATTATGATAATCTTACCAAGCAGGAAACCTTCCCGCAGGGTTTTTCGGAATTTCCCAAATACAACAACACAGGAAGTGGTTATGCAAAAGGGATTGATATTTTCTGGAGAGATAAAAAAACTTTTGATTTGGCTGATTACTGGGTTTCTTATACATACTTAGATACTAAAAGAGATTACAGGGATTTTCCGGTTCTTGCAGTACCAACATTTGCAACTCCGCATACAGTATCTGTCGTATTTAAAAGATGGATTCCTGAAATAACAACATATATTGGTTTTACATATTCTTTTGCAACAGGAAGGCCATATTACAATCCAAACAATCCCGTTTATCTTGGAGATAAGACAAAGAATTATAATAACCTGAGTTTTAATGCCAGTTACATTTTAAATATCTTTGATAATTTTACAGTAGTATATTTTTCAATAACAAACATAGCCGGCTTTAGTAATGTATTTGGTTACAGGTATTCAAGCGATAGAACTTACAGGGAAGGAATTGTTCCGGCAACATTGAGGTCAGCATTTCTCGGTATATTTATTTCACTTGAACATGATAAGTGAGTTTTCATTTTAATATCTTAGTAATATTGTTTTCTTAGTGTCTTAGTGGTGAAAAAAATATCGCAAAGTCTCTAAATTTCACCAAGAATAGAAATTAAAACATTAATCCAGAGGAACTTCATTATGAAAAATCTGTTATTACTTTTTTTATTTGCTACAATTGCAATTAACTCTCAGGATGATGAGAAATATATAGCCGCAATGAAAAAGAATCTTGCAATTCATGATACTGCAAATACGGTTGCTACATTCCAGCTTCTTGCAAACAGCTTTGAGAGAATTGCAAATACAGAAAAAGATAAATGGCTTCCTTATTATTATGCTTCATACTTATTAACTATCTCAAGCTTTATGGATACACTTACCGAAAGAAAAGAATCTTATCTCGATAAAGCAGAATTATTACTTTCAATAGCAGATTCGCTTCAGCCGGATAACTCCGAAATATATACTATAAAATCAATGATAGCACAAGGTAGACTGGTTGTTGATCCGCAAAACAGGTGGATGAAATACGGCCCCATCTTTTCTAATAATATAAATAAAGCAAAAGAACTAGATCCAACAAATCCACGACCTGTTTTTCTTTACGGACAGAATATTCTCTATACCCCTGCTCAGTTTGGTGGTGGAAAGGATAAAGCATTACCGATTTTAAAAGAAGCAGAAGAGAAATTTAAAAGCTTTAAACCAGAAAGTGAGTTGCATCCTAACTGGGGAGAAGGTGTTATGAAAAGTACTTTGGAAAGTATTGAAGGGGAATAGAATGAATATTCGAGTGATGTAATTTTGGAATGTTGGAATGATTTTTAAACTTCATTTCACTACTCCAAAATTATATTATTACAGGAGTTTGAGCTTAAGGTAAGTTATTTATTTTAAACCTTGTCGCAGAGATTTTTCGACAACTTGCTTAAAGTTGTTCAGGTTTACCGGTTTTTGAAAAACCTGCTCAACACCAATTTCATGATATTCCTCCGTTGTTTGCCTGTCAATAGAACTGCTTAGGATAATAACAGGCGGCTTTACTTTCATATCTGCTTTTTTCAGTTCTAATACAAGTTCGTAACCTCCCATTTCCTGCATTTTATGTTCTGTTACAATTAGAGCATAAGTTGAAGAGAAAATTTTATTCAAAGCTTCTCTGCCATTAACAGCAGTATCAATCTCATAATCAGGAGTTATATGCTTAAGGATTTTAGAATAAAGTATTCTATCAGTAGGATTTTCATCAACAAGCAGAATATTTGCAGCAGCAACCGGCAGAGTAAATATTAAATTTGTACCAACTCCCGGTTCACTTTCAACCCTGATAATTCCACCATGTTTTTCAATTATTTCTTTCACAAGCGAAAGCCCTAGCCCAGTACCTTTCTCGCCTGCAGTTCCTTCAGTCGTGAATTTTGTATCTAAACCGAAAAGTTTTTTTGCATCTCCGGGCGGTATTCCAATTCCTGTATCTTTAACGGAAAATTCATAGAATCGTGATAAAGAAGAAGGAGAAGCTGAAATTGTGATACTTCCATTTTCTTTGGTGAATTTGATTGCATTAGAGATAAGATTGTTGAAAACCTGCCCGATTAAACTTCTGTCAACATAAACAAAAATATTTTCCGGTACAGTTGAAGTAAGTTTTATATTCTTCTGAAGAGCAGTACCTTCAAGACTATGAATTGATCTTACAATAATTTCGTAAGCTGTAATTCTTTCAGGCTCAAAACGGATCCTACCGGTTTGAAGCCTCGTCCAGTCAAGTAAGGAATTAACAAGCTGCAGCATAGCACCTGATGATTCCTGGATATATTTTACGTACTGGTTTCTTTCTTCTTCTGTAAGAGTATCATCATTTAAAAGAAGGTCAGTAAAACCAAGAATTGAACTGAACGGTGTTCGCAAATCATGCGAAACAATAGAGATAAACCTGTCTTTAGTTTCATTTAACTTAAGAAGATTTTGTGTTGATTTATTTAAATCCGCTTCAGCTTTTTTTCTTAGAGTGATATCACTTACCAGACCATATATTTTCAGAGCTTCACCTTTAATGTCTCTTGTAATATTTAATTTATTTCTTACCCAAACAACATTTCCCTGTTTATTAATTATTCTGAACTCAAGCTCAGCAGACATTTTGGTTCTGCTTTTAATCAGTCCCTTGAGATTTTCTTTTACGTAAGCAAAATCATCAGGGTGAATAATTCTCAAAAGGAACTTAAGATCGTTAAGCATTTCGGCTTGTGAGTAACCTGTAACTTTTTTTATAGAATTAGTATAGAAAACCGGTTTAAAGAAAATCTTTCCTCTTTCGAGTGTATATAAAAAATCGTCAATATTTTCTATAAGGTTCCTGTATTTTTCTTCGGATTCCCTTATTAATTGTTGCGCCTGCTTTCGTTCAGTAATATCCTGGCATATCAGGGTAATGTAGCGATTACCTTCAAATTCAAAAGATGAAAGTGTAAGTTCCGAAAAGAATGTTCCTCCATCTCTTTTCTTTCCATTGAATTCCAATCTTGACGAAACTTCTTTTGTCCGTTGGTAAATCTGAATGTATTCAACAACTTTAAGAATATCATTTGTAGCAACTAGGTCTAAAATATCCTTACCGGCAAGCTCATTACCAGATGAATAACCAAAGAGTTTTACAAAAGCATTATTTGCCGAAATTATTTTTCCCATCTTCTCAATAGCCATTCCATCTCTTGTATTTTCAAAAAGGAAACGGAACAGCTGAAGGTCTTTTTCTTTCTGTTTCTTTTCAGAAAGATCAATCAGGTAAAGATTAAACCCATATAGTTCTTCCTGATCATAAAGAGGAGTAATGTTTGCAATGAAATAATTTTTTTCTCCACGTTTATTTAACAAAGTGATTTCGCAGTTATAAGGTTTATCTTTGTATTTATCTAAGTCGATTGAGCCTTCGGGGTCAACGAACTCATTAATGTTTTTGCCAATCACTTCATCATCTCTAAAATAAAGATGTGAATTAAAAGCAGGATTTAAATATTCAATTATTCCGGCATTGTTAAGCCTGAGTACAATCTCATCTGCTTTAGTAACAAAGCTCTTGAAATTTTCATCCTGAACTTCGAATTCCTTCTGCTTTTCTTCGCGGGAAGTGGATGATAGAGAAATAAAAATATTATTTGCATCTCCCAGGAGGAAGGATGCTTCAGTTATTATATTGTTACCCTGAAAGCAGGAAATCAGGATTTGCCTCTTGAAAAGGTGTAATTGCTGTAAATCTTCTTTCAACTGAACAAAGCTTTGCCGGTTAAATACAGGTATATAACTCCATAATGGTTTACCAATTGTTTCTTCGCTTGAAAAACCTGTAAGAGAACGAACTGCTGATGACCAAAGAGTAATAATCCCTTCACTATCCACACCAATAACTCCATCGGATAAGACATCAGTAACAGTTTCTAAAAGATGCAGCCTGTCTTCTAGTTTTTCCGATCTGATTTTATCACTAATATTGATGAGGGTGCAGGTTAAAAGTTTTGAAGGCTTATGTGCAGTTTGCAGAGGACTGATAATAAATTCATAAAATAAATGTTCTCCATCCAGATCAATCCCGGTAATAATTCTTTTCTCATCTCCTTTTGCCCTGGCATCAGCAAGAATTTCTTTGAAGTCTGACGGCAAGCTTGAAATTATTTCATTTATATTTTTGTTTATCAATGCTCCGGTTGATAACAAATGAAGCTTCTTCCCGGTTGAATATTTTATTATCCCTTCATTATCTATTACGAAAAAAAGATCTGCAACATCATTTGTAATTCTGTTAAAAGATTCGAGCTTGAGAAAATCATCTTCTCTTGAAGCTGTAATGATCTTCAGATCTTCGAGTACAAGAATGCCGCCAATAAAGTTTTCATTTTCGGTTATCGGAGAACCCTTTATAATAATGCTGATTTCTGAGTCGGAATTTATTTTTAAATTTTTTATTTCTTTTTGGAAAGGATAACCTTCTATTAATTCAGATAGTTCATTCTTTAAAGAAATACCAGGGATTATTTCATTTTCAAAAATATTTTTCCCGATAAGGGTTGAAGCTTTTAAACGATAAATTATCCCGAGCTTTGAGAATGCAGGATTCACAAAGTCAATAATGCCTTTAGCATTAAAGCTGATTATACCTAATGGGACTTCTTCAAGGAGTTGAAAAATTCTTTTTTCTCTTTCCTTTAGGTCAGAACCATTTGAAAAATTTGTCATATTGTAACCTAGTAGCCCTCTCTTGCAGGTTCAATAACAATAATAGTGCTATAATTCTCTAGTCAAAATGTAGAAATTAAAAGAATCTCAGCGGAAAATTCTTTTGCCAATTCGTAAAAATAAAGCCCTTGTCTATCAGTTCATCTAAATAATTGTTAACCGACAATAATACTATTTTAAGGAAAAGTAATTTTAATGTCTCAAATTGAATCCGGAAATAAATTAAATCTCATAGTGAATGTTAAAAGATTTAATTATTTAGATTCCAGGATCTTTAAGAAAATATTTTTCAGTTTAGTTGAATATCAATTCATTAACCTAAAACAAAAATAACAATAAAACTGCATTATTATTTTTATTAAATTATTAACGTTATAGAAAAAAATAATTTGGATGATCCTTAAATTCTTTCAAAAAATAGGCAAAACAACATTAAACTTTACCCAGGAATTCGGTCAGGTTTCCAGTTTGTTATATAGAATCATAAAAAGTTTTTCCTGGATTCCGCGAAGCCGAAAACTTATTCTCTTCCAGATGGAACATATCGGGGTTAATTCTCTCCCGCTTGTATTGATCATTGCTGTATTTACAGGTGCTGTAGCTGCGTGGCAGGCAGCTTATCAATTAAAAGGAATTGCACCGATGTCATTTTTAGGTGCTGCAACAAGCAGGGCAATCATAACAGAGCTTGGGCCTGTTCTTACCGGAATTGTAATTGCCGGGCGTGTTGGTGCTTCTATTGCTGCTGAGCTTGGTACAATGAAAGTTACTGAGCAGATTGATGCTCTTGAAGTTATGGCAATTAATCCTGTAAGATATCTTGCAATGCCGAGATTTCTTGCAGCAATTATTATGATGCCCATACTTGTAACCTTTGCCAACTTCATTGCGGTTTTTGGTGCGTATTTAGTTTCCAATTATTTCTTGGACGTTTCGTTTGCAGTTTTTTTTAATTCTGTAAAAAGATTTTTTGAATTTCCTGATTTTTTAGGTGGCTTGATTAAAACTATTTTCTTTGGTGGAGTTACTTCTCTGCTTGGTTGTCATATTGGTTTCAGGACTCAAGGTGGGGCAGAAGGAGTCGGGCTGGCAACAATCAGATCTTTTGTTTT
>CAZECH010000087.1:0-9392 GCA_964510675.1 uncultured Ignavibacteriaceae bacterium | reverse complement strand
CCTGTTCTTTGGGTTGCTGCCGGAATGTTATGGATTATGGATGCTTCAATAAATATTTCAATGGAACCTTTCAGAGCTTTTGTTGGAGATATGCTTCCTAATGAGCAAAGAACAATTGGATTTTCGATGCAAAGTTTTTTCATTGGAACCGGAGCGGTAATTGCCTCGGCACTTCCTTATATGATGACAAACTGGTTTGGTATTTCAAATGTAGCTCCTGAAGGAGAGATTCCCGATTCGGTTAAATTTTCTTTTTATGTGGGAGGTTTTGTTTTTTTCCTTGCAGTTTTATGGACAATAATCAAAACAAAAGAATATTCGCCGGAACAATTAAAACAATTTTCAGATTCAGAAGCAGAAAACTCATCACAAAAAACTCATTACCCTGTTCATCCAATTTTATCATCAAAGCTTTATAAAAATGGAATCCTCTGGATGCTCGCAGGTTTAGTCGGATCTTTTATAATTTATTTTATTTTAAAGGAAAATGATCTTGGTTTGTATGTACTTTTTGTTGGAGCAGTTTTATTCGGCTTACTGCAAATTCTTGTTGGATATTTTACTAGTCAACAAAAAACTACAAGCGGTGTTGTAGTTGTAATGAATGATCTTTACAAAATGCCCAAAACAATGAAGCAGCTTGCAGTGGTTCAGTTCTTTTCCTGGTTTGCTCTGTTTGCTATGTGGATTTATACAACTCCTGCAGTTACGCACCATATTTATGGTGCAGAAGATCCGACATCAGCACTTTATAATGAAGGCGCAGATTGGGTTGGAGTTTTAATGGCTGTGTACAATGGATTCGCTGCTGTTATGGCTTTTCTTTTAGTTGGATTAGCTAAGAAATTCAACAGAAAAAAAGTTCATATGATAAGTTTGATTACAGGAGGAATAGCCTTTGCTTCTTTTTATTTTATTAAAAATCCGGATATGCTTTTAATTTCTGAACTTGGAATTGGTCTCGCTTGGGCTTCGATACTCGCTATGCCTTATGCAATTTTAACTGGTTCACTCCCTGCAGAAAAGATGGGAGTGTATATGGGAATATTTAATTTCTTTATTGTTATTCCCCAAATAACTGCAGCAGCAATTCTTGGTTTCTTTGTTAAGAATGTTTTTGGCGGAGAAGCAATTTATGCTCTGTTAGTTGGTGGTGCTTCAATGATAATTGCAGGAATAATGGTAAATATTGTAGAGGATGTTGATGAGGTGAGAGGATAAATACCTAATGGTGATTCTGAGGAGTGAAAGAACAAGGAATATTTTTTAGAGGTTCTACATTTCGTCCGGGATTATATTTTTTTTCTAATGTCTTTCCGATACAACTCCAACCTTTTTAATTAAGATTTCGGGCTCCTTTACAAGCATCCACAGAATCGCAGAGATTGCAAGTGAAACTCCACTTATAATAAATATCAAATTTTTATCTACAACACTCTGAATAATTGAACCGAAAAATAAACTAACAATTAATTGTGGTAAAACAACGGATAGATTAAATATTCCCATAAAAAAACCCATTTTTGCTTTGTTAACTTTCTCAGACATTATAGCGAATGGCAGACTTACAACAGCAGCCCAGCCAATTCCACAAACTGCCATTAAAACATAAAGTGCTACTGGAGAATAAGCAAAAAGAACAATACCGAAATAGCCAATAGCCATAACTGCAACACAGCTTAAATGAGTTTTCACTCTGCCGATTTTTTCTGAAATTGGTTCAAGAACAAATGCGGGGAGTATAAATCCAACTGTATTTAATACAGCGAAAGATATTGCAATTATTTGTCCTGTCTCATCATTAGTGGCAGGAGATAATTTTTGCTGGATATAAGCAATTATATAAACAAACATTGTTTGAATACCAAGCCAGGAAAATCCGTGAGCAAAATAGATTCTGAACAGTTGTCCCCATTCCGTTTTCCCTGGTTCAATTTTTACTTTGGCAGAATCTTCTTCAATAGATTGCAGATTTTTATTTTCGGTTATAAACAAAGTGGGAATTACTGAGAATGCAAGAACAAGAAAAACTCCTAAATAGATTAAAGTATAATTACCAAATGAAGCACTGATAAGATAAGCCAGTACACCAAAGAATCCTGAAATTGTCTGCATCCAGGTGTAACCTTTTGTTCTGGCAATTCCTTCGGGAGTAACATCCGCAATAATAGATCGTGTAGGATTAAAGCTGATGTTAATTGCAAGATCGAGTGTTAAAGCAACTACTACTGCAACAACAATAAGTTTTTCAACTCCCAAAGCGTTTGCAATCCCATCTATGTTAGGAAGTGCAAAAAGCATTAAGGCAGCAATAGCTCCACCAATCAAAATAAATGGTCTTCTTCTTCCTCCCCAAAACCAGACTTTATCACTTATCAACCCGATTATAACTTGTCCAAAAATTCCGGCAAGCGGTCCCGCAGCCCAGACAATTCCGATTTCATGAATATCCAGGTTATATTTTGTACTTAATATCCAGCTTAATGCAGCAATCTGGATTGACAAAGCAAAACCCATTGCAGTTGCCGGCAAAGCAAGTATTGCATAAAAAGAGTTAGTGAGTTTTTTTTGAATGTCTAACATAAATTTTCTTTTCTTATAATAGTCATCCTTCGACAGGCTCAGGATGACAATCCGCTAATATAAAACTGTCACACTGAGCTTGTCGAAGTGTGACATTACTGGTTATTTCAAAATTATTTTATAGATGTCCACATCTTTAGAGTTCACGGAAACAGTTGAACCATTAAACTTTATTTCGTTTCCTGATTTTAATTCTTTTAAACTCTTAACATCTTTTAATAAATGAAGTACAGATTTTAAATCAACTTCATTCTCATTTTCATTATCATTTACAACAATCATTATCTTTTCATCATCAAGAATTCTGAAATAAATATAAACACGGTCTTTAACCGGGAAATGAATAAGCTTTCCTTGAGATAGAGCTTTGTTCTCTTTCCGAATCTGAATCATATCTTTTATAAGATTGTAAAGTTCATTCTCTCTTTCAGATCTTCCTTCAGGAGTAAACGCACTTCTTTTATCAAATGGAAATCCTCCCGGAAAATCCGTACGCTTACTTCCATCATCCTGTCCTCCTACAATTCCTAACTCAGTTCCATAATAAATCTGTGGGATTCCTCTTGTAGTTAATAAAATCTGCAAAGCAATTTTAACTTTGCTTATATTTTCTTTAGCGGTTAACATTGCGCGCTCAACATCATGATTATCAACAAAGGTTACAAGATTATATGGATCGTGATAAACAAAATCCATCCCGATTATTTCATAAATATGCTGCAGACTTTGACTTCCGCGTAAATAAGCTTTTAAAGCATCCCCTAATCCAAAATCTGTAACCGAAGGAAGATTTGAATTAAAGTTTGGTGTATAAATACTTTTCTCCTGGTAAGAAGCGAGATAAACCGGATCACCTTTCCAAACTTCTCCAACGATATTTGTATTCGGGTATTCATTAAGAATTGCTTTTGCCCATTCAGACATAAATCCAGGATCGGCATAAGGATAAGTATCTTCTCTTATCGCATCAATTCCGGCAAACTCCATCCACCAAATTGTATTCTGTATAATATAATTTGCCATAAAAGAATTTTCCTGGTTCAGATCGGGCATGTAATCAGTAAACCAACCTGTAATATTATTCTCAAGAGTTGATTTATCTCCATGTATATCAACAATTGCAGATTTATCATGATTAGTTATATGAAAATTTTCAGTAGAGCCATTTATCCAATCTTTAACAGGAAGATTTTTCATCCACGGATGATTGATGTGAATATGATTTGCCACATGATCCAGAATAATTTTCATATCTCTTTTATGAGCTTCTGTAACAAGTTCTTTATAAAGTTCATTTGAGCCAAGACGCGGATCAACTTTATAAAAATCTGTTGCACCATAACCATGGTAACTCACTTGTGTATTATTTTCTATTACAGGATTAATCCATAATGCAGTGAATCCCAAATCTTTTATATAATCGAGATGATCAATTATTCCCTGCAAATCGCCGCCATGTCTCGCATTTCCTTTCGAACGGTCGAGATCTTTTCCATAACCTCCAACAATATCATTTGTCGTATCACCATTTGCAAAACGATCAGGCATAACTAAGTAAATAATATCATCAGCATTAAATCCGAAATGATTTTCCTTATCCGTTTCTCTTTGTAAAAAGGAATAACTAAACTCTACTTTTGAATCATTATTCTGAAGTTTAAGTTTATAATCTCCTGGTTTTATTTCAGCAGGAATTTCAATATCAATAAAAACATAAGAAGGATTTTCAATCTTGTGAACTTTTATAATTTCAATTTTATCATCATTAAAACTTGCTTTAATATCCTTAAGATTTTCACCATAAACCATTAACTGAACTTTGTTCCAATTCATTTCAATCCACCAGTTTGGCGGCTCAATTTTATTGATTTTAATTTGCTGTGAGTAAAGATTTGTTGAAAAGAAAAGAATAGCGAAAATAAGAAGGGCTTTTTTAATCATAATAGAATAGAAATCTTCATAAGTAAAAATCACATAATTTGAAACTAAAATAAGAAATGAGATAAAATATTGGAAGGAATATATAACAAAAGCGGGTTTTTCCCGCCCACCCAAATAGATAGTTTTACCTTTATTTTAGCTACAAATGCATACCAAGAAAGCCTGGATTTTGGTATAAACAGGAAATGAGATGGAATGTTGAAAAAAATTAGCATCATCTGAAAAGAATTCTTAGAACAGTTTTAGAGCCTAATAATAAAACAGTCAAATATGTTTTTAATTCCTTATTAAGACTTCTATGAGATGTATAATCATAGCTGTAATTATACATTTTTATTCTTAAAATCTTTTGAAGATAAAACGGATATGCAAACGCCCAGAACATTCTAATCTTTAAGGGCATTTTCTTTAAAATTAAAATTTCTATCTCAAGTAATTTCAAAACAGATGGTATTTTTTCTCTCAGCCATATTTTAAGATTTTCATCAACTTTGTGATTATTAATATTTATTTTATAATTTTCTAAATCCTCTCTGCTGATATTCACATATCCATCTTCCAGGTCTTTGAAAAAATCTCTTAAAGTTCCCGCATACCAAAGAAGTTCTCCAAGATTTTCATAATCGAAATCATCATCATCACACATAAAATTATGAACTAATCCAAACATTGATTTGTTAAGAAGAGTTATATAACAAGCGAGTTCCTGCTCTGATAATATTCCATTTGTCTCCAACCGTTTTACATCCATCTTCATTGCTTGAAGCATATTGCCAAATTCTTTTATTAAAATTGGTTTCCCCTTTTTTAAAGCAAATGAAATAAAATAATAAAGGAAAGATTCTTCATTTGATTTTAAAACAACTTCCTTCTTATCGGCAAGATTAGAAAACAGCTTAAACTGGTTTTCTATAAAGTCTTTTTTTTCATTGAAGTTTTTGGTTTTGTCATCAATAAAATTATCTACCCACCTTAAATAGGCGTAACACAAATACAAATACCTTACCCTTCTTCTTGGGATTAATATGCTTGCCATAACCCAAGCTTTAATGGATCTTTTCCGTGCGATATTCTCGGCTTACCTGAAAGCTAATTTAATATCGATTACTTGTTTCACTATGTGGAATTATTTGCTAAAAAATATTTTAAAGAACAATCTGAAAATATTTATTATTGAAAATGAATAGAGGTATAATTCTTTAAATAATTTTTTTCTTTTCATTTCCTGCGGATTGTATTTGTATAACTTAAACCTGTAAAACTTATGAAAGCAATATGGGAATACCCAAAACCAGAAGAATTTCATCTTAAATGGAAATACTTTAACTATTTCCATTTCCATTACTATCTCCTGTTTAAACTGAGAAATTTTATAGGAATACCAGTCTTTGAGATTTTTATCGTTAATTAAATTGTAATAATCCAAATTGAACAATGCAATCTCTTCCCTGCTGATATTTACATATCCCAGATCTATATCTTCAATTAAATGTTTAACCAGGGAAAATTTTATAAAGGTCTTAATACAGGAAAATTTATTTTTATATTCAATTTCCTTTTGAGGAAATAAAAAAATATTGGCTATTCCGAACAATGACTCTGCCTCTGCGTCAAGGTATTTCTGCAACTCAGCTTCTGAAAATATTCCATCATTTTCGAGTCTGTTGATATCCTGGTCAATAGTCTTCATCATTATAATTATTAAATCAGCCAGATGAGGTTTGCCAATTAAAATTGAATAATTAATAAACTGGACTAAAAAATACTCTTCGGGAAAATTCAACTCTACATTTTTTCCGGATGCAATTGCAGAAACTAAATTTAGCTCGCTACTAAAAAATATTTTTTTAGACTCAGTTGAATTCCGATTATCATCAATAAAATCATCTACCCATCTTAAATAATAATAACAGTAATAACCGTAAAGTCTCAATTTTTTAGAGACAAGTAGAGTACCTATTTTTCTGAATTTGGGATTTTTTTTTCGGAGAATTTTATCAGCAGTTTTAACAGCTTCATCAAAGCCTGCAACCGGGCTGTTGTTAAAGCTCATAAATTACAGGTCCTTCAACTTCAAATGATATGATTCTATTGCGGAGAGGAGAGTTTAAATATAATTTTATTGTATTATGTGATAAATCAATATCTCGTTTCTTATGAATCAATTCTTTTTCTTCATTATCGTATGATTTGGTTCCAATAAAATCTTTTGTTGAAATCCAGTTTTTTAGGGAAATTAAAAATAAAGCGAGAATCCCATCATCCGACCAGAATTCCGAAACAGATGGTACCTGTGAATAAACAAAAGTAGTTTTCTGCATTTTAATTGGAATCCAGCCTCCGCTTACAAATCCTTTTGTAAATCTTATTACACTGCTTATATCAGGAATAAGATTAATCCTGTCAAGATTATTTATTGCCCATTGCTCAGAATAGTTAATTAATATATGATGAATAAAATCTGGTTTTGCCGGAGACTTATTATCTACTTCGTTCAGGTAATTATAAAATTCTGAATTCCCCATAGATTTGTATGATTCAATATCTCCATATAACTGGAATTTGGATTTACTTACATAATCGTCAGTAAAATCAATGCTTTTTTGTACAGCGGATTGAATTGAATCAATACGTTCCCTATCCTTGCAATTACGTGAAGTGTGTACCATTGTTACCATTTTAGTAAAACCAAGCTGCTGCATCATCGTACCAAAACGGAGAAAAAACCTGAAACCGCTGCTATACTTTTCCAAATCAGAACTTCCGCTATTACTGCTTCTATGTCCATCAAGATATAAATACGGTACAAATGAACTAGTGTATTTTTCAATTTCCAAATTTTCAAATTCCGGTAGAGAATTTATTTTTTGCAATAGAGTCATAAAGAAGTTTGCTCATTAACAAGATGAAAAAGTACTGTTTAAAATCTTTTTAAGAAAATTAAGAAATAAGAAGTGAAATGGGAAACGGAGAATTTATTCTATTATTTTATAAATGTTTTAAAAAGTAGATTTAATTTATTCTCATCATTTTCTTGCATTTCTTAGTCATTAAAAATAACTTTCACCATAATTTTTTAAGTGAATATGACAATTCAAAAGATACAAATATCCGAAGATCAATTATCGTTAATATGCAATAAATATCTTATCAAAGAACTTTCAATTTTTGGATCAGCTTTGAGAAAAGATTTTGATGAAGATAGTGATATTGACCTTTTAATTGAATTCAAACCAGAAGCTGCCGTTAGCTTATTCGATCTTATTGATGTAAAGGAAGATTTTGAAAAATTATTTGGTAGAGAAATAGATATAGTATCAAAGAACGCTATTAAGAGAAGTAATAATTATATCAGGAAGAAAGCTATTCTGGAAAATTACAATACTATTTATGCAGCTTAATAAAGCATCTTTAATAGATATTCTCAATTCTGGTGAAGTATAATCCATTACATCACTGATAAATCAAAATCTGATTTTTATGAAAATGAGATTATTCAGGATGCTGTTATACGGAGAATTGAGATAATAGGTGAAGCTTCGAACAGAATTTCCGAAGAAATAAAAACTCGTTTCTCAGATTTACCTTGGAAAAAGATGAAAGCTATGCGTAATATTCTTATTCATATGTATGATGAACTTGATCTTGAAATAGTATGGGAGACAATTGCAAAAGATATTCCTTTGTTAATAAAAAAAATAAAAGAAATTATACCTTTAATTGATGAATGAACTATTGAAAGAAAAAATGTCCTGAATTCTTAAATGTAATTTGCTCTTTATAAAATTCTCCTCATTTTCTTGCATTTCTTAGTCATTAAAAATAACTTTCATTTCACTTTTTTAAGCATTATGGAACAAGAAACCAATGAGAAGAATATTACCGTTAATCGTAAAGCAAGATTTGAGTATGCAATTCTACAAACTTTTGAAGCAGGGATTATTCTTACAGGAACTGAAGTAAAAGCCTTGAGAGAAGGAAAAGCAAATCTTGTAGATAGCTATGCTTCAATTGTAAATGGTGAAGCCTGGTTGAACAGCGCTCATATAAGTGAATACAAGCAAGGTAATATCAACAACCATGATCCTGTAAGAACCCGCAAACTTCTTCTTAATAAAAGTGAGATACGAAAGCTCATAGGAAAAGTAAAGGAGAAAGGTTTAACTTTAGTACCTCTTCGTTTATATTTTAAGAAAGGTAAAGTAAAAGTTGAATTAGCTCTTGCGAAAGGGAAGAAAGTTTATGATAAAAGGGAGTCAATTGCGAAGAGAGATTTTCAGAGAGAACAGGAAAGAAGATTTAAGTATTAAATTGCAGAGAGCAAAGAGCATAGAACAAAGAATAATTTCGGAAGTTATTTTTCACTTTACTATACGCCCTTTGCCCTATGCTCGTGAAGGAGTTAGATGAGCAAATCCAACTTCCCTCCTCTTAAAGAACAGATGGACCTAATTAAAAGGGGAACATTTGAGATAATTCCGGAAGAAGATCTTGTAAAGAAGATTGATAAATCCTTAAAGGAAAATAAACCGTTAAATATTAAACTTGGCTGCGATCCGAGCCGGCCTGACCTTCATATCGGGCATTCTGTTGTTTTAAGAAAGCTCGCTCAGTTCCAACAGCTTGGACATCAGGCAATCTTAATCATTGGTGATTTTACTGGAATGATTGGCGATCCTTCCGGCAGAAATGTTACACGTCCTGCTTTATCACTTGAAGAAACAAGAAAGAATGGTGAAAGCTATTTTGAACAGGCTTCCAAAATTCTTGATAGACAAAAAACAAAAATTGTTTATAACTCGGAATGGCTAAGTAAAATGAGTTTTGAAGATGTGATAAAACTTGCTTCAAAATATACAATTGCAAGA
>CAZECH010000086.1:0-9398 GCA_964510675.1 uncultured Ignavibacteriaceae bacterium | reverse complement strand
GTGCAAGATATTCTGAAAACGCACCAGTGCCAAGATATACAAGAGCTTTTTTTGAAAAGTATCAAGACAGGCTTTTATATGGTACTGATATGGGATTTGATAAAAGTATGTATCAAACTACTTTTAGAATATTAGAATCGAATGATGAGCATTTTTATAATATTGATCTTTTCGGTTACCATTGGCCATTGTACGGTTTTGGATTGAACGATAAAATTCTGGAAAAATTATATCTGTTAAATGCAAAAAATCTATTAAGAGAAAAATAAACATAACTTGTATTGAAGTCTACTTTGATTTAGTACTCTCAAAGTTAAAAGATTTTACAATCCAAATTTAAAAAAATTATGCCCTCACATGTTCCTGGAATTGTGATGTTGCTTCCTAGTTATATGAATAAAAAAACTCGTTCGCGGAACTGAAAAATATCGAAATTGTAATTTTTAATTTGTTGATTACAGACAACTTTAATCAATTGTGAAATATACGGAAGTCTTCTCCCCCATGCTTTTATACCCAGTAATAAATAATATTCTAAATTAGTTTTCTGTAAATCGAATTCTCTAAGAGTTATTCTATTTTTTCGGAGGCAAAAACATTAAAAAACAATTAAGTTCTGTAGTGATTTTTTTAGGCCCCCGCTACTAAAAAAATCCTTATTTTTGATGAGGATTTTTTATTTTAAACAGTATGAATCATTTTTGTTAATAGCATTCAAACGAAAAGGTTAATTATGGAACGCCTATACTTTTTCCCGGTTTTCTTTTTACTTCTGCAAATCTTAAATAATCAGACATTCACCCAAAACTTAGTTTATAGAATAGGTTCTCCTGATGAAGCAATTCAAGTAAATTTTCTTTTAACAAAAGATGGACGACCTAATTATCTTATAAACTCCAATGGAAAAATAATCATTGATACTTCGTTTTTTAGTTTTGAGTTTAAAGACAATAAACCTTTTGGGAAAAATCTAGAAGTTGTTAACTCAGCAAATTCTTCTTTTGATGAAACCTGGGAGACTGTTTGGGGTGAACAAAGATTAATTCGCAACCATTACAATGAACTTAAAATTGAACTTCAGGAAAATGGAGATCTTGAAAGGAAATGTTTTGTTGTATTCAGAGTTTTTAATGATGGTGTTGGGTTCAGGTTTGAATTTCCGGATCAGAAGAATTTAAAAGATGTTATAATCACAGATGAAAATACGCAATTCAATTTTACTGGTGATCATACCTGTTGGTGGACTCCAGGAGACTGGGATATTTATGAACATCTTTATAACACAACCAGATTTACAAAGATTGATGCGCTTTCAAAAAGAGATCACCCTAATCTTGCACAAACATATATCCCTGAAAATGCTGTCAACACACCCATTACAATGAAAACAGATAATGGAATTTATATTAGCATTCTTGAGGCTAATCTTACTAACTATTCTGATATGACATTAAAGATTGATAAAGAAAACCTACTTTTCCAGAGTGAGCTTGTTGGAAACGATTCAGGAATAAAAGTAAAAACCAAGACTCCTTTTGTTACTCCCTGGAGATTAATCTTAATTGGAGATGAAGCTAAAGATTTAGTTGAATCAAGAACTATTCTGAATCTAAATGAACCTAATAAACTTGAAGATGTATCGTGGATAAAGCCGACAAAATATATGGGCATCTGGTGGGAAATGCATCTCGGTATAAGTTCTTGGGATATGGAAAGTGAGAAACACGGTGCTACAACAAAAAATGCAAAACGATATATAGATTTTGTTTCTAAAAACGAAATAAAATCTCTGCTTGTTGAAGGATGGAATACTGGTTGGGAGAGGTGGATTGGTTTTGAAGACCGCGAAGGTGTTTTTGATTTTGTTACCCCTTATGCTGATTATGATCTTGATGAAGTTGTAAGATATGCAAAAGAAAAGGGTGTTAATATAATTATGCATCATGAAACTTCGTCCGCGGTGAGAACTTATGAAAAACAAATGGATACTGCATTTGCTCTTTGTAAAAGTCTTGGTATTCATGCAATAAAAACAGGTTATGTAGGAAAAATAATTCCAAAAGGAGAATATCATCATGGACAGTATATGATTAACCATTACAGGAATGTGATGGAAAAAGCTGCCCTGTACGAGATAATGGTTGATGTTCATGAACCGATTATACCAACTGGTTTAAGACGAACCTATCCCAATCTTATGAGTGCAGAAGGATTGAGAGGACAAGAGTTCAACGCATGGTCTACTGATGGAGGTAATCCTCCCGAACATTTAACAATTGTTCCTTTTACCAGAATGCTTGGGGGTCCTATTGATTATACCCCGGGAATATTTGATATAAAATTTGATAAGTATAAAGATAAAAACCAGGTTAACACAACTTTAGCTCATCAGCTTGCTTTATATGTTGTTATTTACAGCCCAGTTCAAATGGCGGCAGATCTTTTAGAAAACTATGAAGGACTTCCGGCATTCCAGTTTATAAGAGATGTTGGCGTTGATTGGGATACTTCAATTGTTATTAATGGTGAGGTTGGAGAATACATTACTATTGCAAGGAAAGAAAGAGATACTAATAAATGGTTTCTCGGAAGTATTACAGACGAAAATAAAAGGACAACGAATATCAAATTAGATTTTTTTGATGAAGGGAAACAATACCGTGCAACAATTTATTCTGATGATGAAAATTCTCACTGGGATGAAAATCCAACATCATATAAAATAGAAAACCTTACTGTTGATAATACAACAAGTTTAACTTTACAATTAGCTCCTGGTGGAGGAACTGCTATAAGTTTTATTCCTATTTCGGATGAAGAATAAATTATTCTTCTTAATTAAAAAAGTTTGCCGGAAGAATCTTAGTAACAGGGTAAATTCCAAAGAAATCCAGCATCCAAAAAATTGTAACTATACCTAGCAATGTATTGATGATTACTTTTATTACTGTTTGAGGTTTAAGTAGCCAGGTAATAGCATAAAAAATTCCTATTATAGTAACCGCCACAATTTTCCCATCTATTATACTCATAATACCTCCTTAAAATATTTTGAGCATAAACTCAGTGCAACAGAAAAAGAAACAGTTTTTAATTAAAGATATCTAAATCGTCAAAAACAAAATTCATTGGGTCTTGTTTAACTCCATGATGTTCGACTTCATAGTGAAGGTGAGGGCCGGTTGATAAACCTGTATTACCAGTTATTGCAATAGGATTTTTCCGTTCGACAATATCGCCTTTTTTGACTACAGACTTTGAAAGGTGAGCATAAAGAGTGTGATAACCAAAACCATGGTCTATTTCTACAGTTAAACCATAGCTTCCTTTATAACCAACAAAAACAACTTTACCTTTACCAGGCGCATAAACCCTGGTTCCAACTTCAGTAATAATATCAATCCCTGCATGCATTCTAACTTTCTTTAAGATCGGATGAAATCTCATTCCAAAGCCGTGATATGCTAAAATCCCTTTACATGGTTTGAGAACAGGTATTGAAGCATAGAGCAGTTTGTTTTCATTTAATTTATTTGATATCTCGTAGTAATTAGTTTTTTCAAAAGAAATTTTTGTTGATAATTCTTCAGTAAGCTCAACAGCTTTTTTTATTTCCAGCGAATAGGTATTATCCAGAAAATCTATTGAATTATCAAAATTTCCTCCACCATAACCTAGCAACTTAATTTCTTCTGATACTGGTGGTAGATTTGCCGCTATTCTTAAATCCCCATTTAATTTAATAAGGCTATCAAGTTCATTATTTAATTTACTATATGTAAATGAGAATTCGCTCAATTTTTCTTTAAGGATTTCATTTTCACTCTTTAAACGATTAACATCCCGGTGTGAATTAGTGATAGAAAAGATAAACGAGTAACCACCGCAAAGTATAAAAGAAATTATTAAAACTGTTGCACTAACAATTATGACTAATTTATATTTGAAATCCTTAATCTCAACAAACTGTAACTTGTCTTTGGAGAAAAAATATATCTTTTTCATAGTAACTCCACTTCTGTATCATTCTTAAACTTACTTAAGGTATATCAATAACACTTTTTCAGAAATAGCTCATTATATAATGAGACTGGGAAATTTATACGGGAAATTTTTACTCTGATTTCCTTCTTTTTTTACTTTATAACCTCAAAACACTTTTATACAAAAACAATAAAGTTGAATCTAAAAGTAAAAACAAAACATTGTTGCTTTTTTAAGAGAGAATTATGAGTATTGATTTATAAAAAGGCAATATTGATACCACAACACAGCGATGCGTGTATCAATTTTAAAAGGAAGGAGTCTATTTTGAGAGTATGATTAAGGTTGAGATTATTTTTCTACCTGTATAATTCCTTTCCAACTGAAAATACATTCATTAAACCCGGTTTTCCGGCTTTTGTAAAATCCTTATAACTAAACTGAAAATCTCCGTCATTTATTCTCGTGATTTCCTCGTTAAGCAATGCTTCTGCAAACTCAGGATTTAATTCAATTGCTTTATCATAATCTGATTTCGCACCTACAGTATCATTTAAAATTAGTTTTGTGTTTGCGCGTCTGAAATAAGCTTCAGCGAAATTCGGATTATACTTTATTGCTTTTGTGAAATCGGCGATTGCACCTTTATGGTTGTTGAGAAATTTTTTGCAGTTTCCTTTGCTGTAGTATTCTAGAGATTTTTGGAAGAGCCGGTTGGCAGTAGATTTAATTTTCATTCAGAACTCTTATTAGTTAAACAAGATATATTATCCCCTTTAGAACTAAATGAATCACATAAGCTAATAAGGTAAATCAAGTACTAACTTATCAAGTTTTAATCTTCATTATTTTCATAACATCCCGAAGCACCTTCAGGAGCAGCTATTTGCAGTGCATCCTTATCAACCAGAAGATTCCAGATTTTATTTGATATCGAACGAGAATCTAACAATCCTTTATTAAGAGCATTCTTATATTCAAGCTCAATAACTTTTCGTATTAACAAACGAACTTCTTCCATTTTTTGTCCGACATACATTTTAATCTCTTTCAGTTTAACATTGAACAATTTTTTATCTCTGATATATGAAAAGACATGAATTATGCCACCTTCTTTTTTTTGATTTGCTTAAATCCTAAGTTTTTAAAGATTTGTATCTGTATCAAATTGTTATAATTTATTCATTTGAGTCAAAGGGGATTGTTTAATTGATTGTCATCTATCAACTTTTTATTGAAAAATTATTCTTTATAACAGCGTAAAAATTACTCTAATGAAAAACATCTAAAGCAAAAGAATAAGAGTTATTTAAATATGAAATAAGAATAATTCTATTGAAAATTTTAGCAGTTTGTTTTTAGCAGTTTTATATTAAGCTAATGGATTTATGTAACTTAATTTATTTTCTTATTAAATTAGTTGCAGGTTTAATATATTCCTTCATAGTTGGTTTATAAATGAGTAATATTCTGCCTCCACGCGGATATAAAAAAGAAGATTCTGAAAAAAGAAAAAACTGGCTTGAAAAGAAAACCGGTTTCCACATTAATGAAATTGGACCAGACAGCCCTGAAGATTTGCGCGGCATAATAGAAAACCATATTGGATTTATGCACCTTCCTCTTGCTATTGCAGGACCTCTATTGATTAATGGTACTTATACAAAAGGAGAATTTTATATCCCTCTATGCACACTTGAAGGGACATTAACAATGTCTATGACAAGGGGTTTATTTTTAACGCATCTTTCAGGAGGAATAAACACAAGTCATATCAAACAGGAATTATCGAGATCACCGATTTTTATCTTCAGCGATATTGATAAATGCAAACCATTTATAAATTGGGTGAATGAACATTTTGACAGACTTAAAAGTGAAGCAGAATCAACAACAAAACATGGAAAGCTTTTAAGGATTGATAAATATCCTTCTCATAATAGTGTTATTCTTGATTTTGTCTTTAACACCTGCGAAGCTGCAGGTCAGAATATGGTTACAATCGCGACGCATAAAGCATGCAAGTATATTAATGAAACTTATAAATGTGATTCGGATTTCAAATATTATATTGAAAGTAATTTTAATGGTGATAAAAACCCTGCTTATAAAACTTTACTTCTCGGTAGAAGCCATTATGTTGTAGGTAGTGCTTTAATTGAAGGGAAATATCTTAGCCGTGTTCTAAGAGTTAGTGCCAAAGAATATGTCGATAGCTGGAAACATTGTATAAGAGGTTCACAGGAAGCAGGAATTTTCGGGATGAACATGCATATAGCAAATGCCCTTACTGCAATTTATCTTTCCACAGGGCAGGATGTTGCAAGTATTGTTGAAAATTCAGGGGGAATAGTCTCATACGAAGTTAGAAATTCTATTGATCTTTATGCAACTATAACAATGCCTTCAATTACTGTGGGTACTGTGGGCGGAGGTACAAGATTAAAGCAGGCAAGAAAAAATTTAGAACTTTTAGGTTGTACTGGGAAAGATTCTTCAAAAAAACTTGCTGAAATTGTATGTGCTTGTGCACTTGCATTAGAATTATCACTTGGAGGAGCAATTGTCACTGATGAATTTGCTTTCTCACATGCAAAGTATGGGAGAAAATAGTGGGCTCAATCCGTTCAGAATTGGAGAATGCCGTCGTTCCTCCTGAATACTCGCATGTTTTAAAGAAACCTTCTTTTCTCGGCAAGTTAATAAAAAAAATTTTTGAGATTTACTGTAAGATCCTATTTACCTTTTATTGTCCCCTCAAAGTATCTGGTAGAGAAAACATACCAAAGTCATCATCTTTTATTTTTTGCAGCAATCATAACAGCCATATGGATAGTGGTGTCTTAATGGTTGCTTCCGGTTTGCCGTTTAAAAACTTTGCTATGATGGCCGCTAAAGATTATTTCTTCGGCAGCGATAAAAGAAAATATTATCTTAATCTTTTAATGAATTTAATACCTATAGATCGGGATGCTGACAAAAAATCTATAATTAACTATTTGGCTGCTTGCAGAGAATTTACAAAATCAGGAAATCGCAGTTTAATAATTTACCCTGAAGGAACCCGTTCAAAAACCGGAATGATTCAACCATTTAGAAAAGGGCCTGCAATGATATCCGCAGAGCTTGGTCTTCCAATTGTTCCTGCTTATATAAAAGGAACTTTTAATGCCTGGCCTAAAGGGAAGATGTTCATGAAACCTTCAATGATTACTATAAAGATTGGAAAACCAGTTTACCCGAATGATTTTTTTTGCAATGATGAAAATAACTCAAGCAATTTTCAATCATACCGAAAAATAACAGACGAACTTGAAAGGAGAGTTCACAAGTTAAAGACAACCGGAGACAGCAATGCTTAACATAGAACAGATGAAATGGTGGGGATGGGGAGGTGAAAATATTGAGTTTAATATGGATGAAAAACCGGAACTGTGGCCATATATTAAAAATGTGCTTGGAATTGAAGAGGAAGTGAAATTCACACCTCCTGTTAAGCTTGAGTATATTGAACTCCCTCCACAAACATTAAATAATGATTTTGTAACTACCATAAAATCATTTATTGATGCTGAAAGATTTAAGTTGGATAAAAAAGAAAGATTAATCCACTCTTATGGAAAAAGTCTCAGGGATCTCTGGAGAATCAGGAATGGTATTGTAAATGCTTCACCTGATTGTGTAATATATCCTTTATCCGAAGATGAAATTGCCAGGATAATAAAGGCTGCTCTTGATCTTAATGTGGTTATCATTCCTTTCGGTGCTGGTTCTAACATTGCCGGCTGCCTTGAAGCAAATAACGGCGGCAACAGGATGATTATCTCGCTTGATATGAAACTTATGGATAAAGTTATAAGTGTTGATAAGCAATCCAACACGGCGAGAATACAAGCCGGTGCTTTAGGCCCTTTGATGGAAAAACAACTTAATGCTCTTGGAGTAACCCTCGGACATTTTCCCGACTCATTTGAATACTCAACTATAGGCGGATGGATTGCAACACGCTCTGCCGGAATGCAAAGCGATAAGTATGGTAAGATTGAAGATATGGTTTTATCCTTAAGAATGGTTACTCCAAATGGAACTATTGTTACACGAACAGTTCCAAAATCTTCAAACGGAATTGATGTTAATCATATTTGCATTGGAAGTGAAGGGACGCTTGGGGTCATCACTGAAGCTGTTGTAAGTGTACATAAACTTCCGGAATACAGAGTACCTTACGGTTATCTTTTTCCTGATTTTGAAAGCGGCGTAAAAGCTGTTTATGAATGTGTCGAGAACTATACTTCACCAGTTGTAACAAGATTAAATGATGTTGGTAAAACTGCTCTTTCTCTTGCTTACAGATCAAAGTCATCTCCAATAAAATCTTTTCTTGGTAAAGTAGTAAAATCATATTTAAAGAATTTTAAGAAGTTTGATCTTAACAAAGTTTGTCTTATGCTTGTTGTTTTTGAAGGTGACAAAGTCACATTCAAAAATATGAAGAAGAGAGTTGATAAGATTTATAAAAACCATGGTGCTTTCAATCTTGGGACTGATCCCGGTAAAGCTTTTGAAAAGGGTAAATATGATTTTCCTTACCTCCGAGATTATGTAATGGATAGAAATATTATGGCGGACGTCAGTGAAACTGCAACTGTATGGAGCAATCTTCTTCCGTTATACTATTCAACAATGGAGGCAGTAGATAAAGCTATTAAAGAAAAAGTTAAAACAGGATTTGTCGGCTGCCATATAAGCCATACTTATCATACAGGTGCAAGTTTATATTTTACTTTCGGCTTTCAGCAGGTTCCGGGTTATGAATTAGAACAATATCTTACAATCAAGAAGGCTGCTGAAGATGCATTTATAAAAGGCGGTGCTACTCTATCTCATCATCATGCTGTTGGTTTTGAACATATACCATGGATTAAAGATGATATTTCGGAAACCGGAATTAAAGCTGTACGAGGATTGAAGAATGCACTGGATCCAAATAATATTATGAATCCGGATAAGATTGTTCCTTCGCTTGATAAACCACTTGACTGGGGCTTACAAATAACAGATTTTGAAAATGTTTCTAAATAAAACTATTATTATTACAGGAGCTTCTTCTGGGCTTGGTGCCGCTCTTGCAAATGAACTTGCACTTCATAAACCTAACTTACTGCTCTTTTCTCGAAATATTGATAAGCTAAATATTGTTGTTAAATCCTGTAATGACAAAGGAGCAAAGGCAATTGCTGCCCCGGGAGATATAACCAAACCGGAAGATTGTAAGAGATTAGTTGAAACAGCAATAAATAATTTTAACTCAGTTGATCATCTTGTTTTAAATGCCGGCATAAGTATGTGGGCTGACTTCGAAGAAGTAAATGATCTTTCAATATTTCAAAAATTAATTGAAACAAATTATTTGG
>CAZECH010000085.1:0-9413 GCA_964510675.1 uncultured Ignavibacteriaceae bacterium | reverse complement strand
AAAGTCATTTAATTGATGGAGATATTAAATTTATTTCACCCAGCAGATCTGTACAATTTATTTTGATTGAAAATGGTGATAATCCTCTTCCGGTTGAAAAAGAATCCAGAATAATTAAACATTTCAAATTAAACCAGAATTATCCTAATCCTTTTAATCCAAAAACTATAATTACTTACTCTCTGCCAAAAGAAAGCATAGTTACATTAAAAGTGTATGATGTGATTGGCAGTGAGATTGCATCTCTTATTAACAATGAAAGAAAAACTTCAGGCAAGCACGAAATTTCATTTGACGCTGCAAATCTGCCAAGCGGAGTATATTTCTATAAACTTCAGGCAGGCAATCCCGAATCCAGTTCAGGACAGGTTTTTACAGAAACAAAAAAAATGTTAGTAATAAAATAAAATTAAAACAAGGAGGTGAATACATTAGTCAGGATTCTTTTTTTTAGGACTAATCATCCAAACTGATCGAATAATTTTTAAGAAAGGAAAACTATCATGAGATTTTGTACAATTGGCAAAAGTATTGCAATTATTATTCTTGTCAGTACTTTAGGAGTTTCCCAATCGGTAAGAGAATCATTTGAGTACACAAGCGGAACTGTTCTGGATACACTTGTTGGAGAAGCTGTAGACGGTTGGGGAGGAGGATGGGATTTGTTTGATGGAACCCCAAGTACAATAGAAGTAACAGGTGAGGATTTAATTTGGGATTTTACTGATTTTGATATTCCTCATACAGGGTTGCATGTTATTGGCGTTAATTCCGGAGGTGCATGGGCATGGCAAAGGACAGGCCGTTACTTATCTGAGACCTGGCCTGATGAAGCAGGGCAGGTTTACTGGCTTAGTTTTGTAATGGAAATGCAGAACTTTGCAGATCAGTCATGGGCAGGGATTGGTCTATATGATAGCCTGGCCGAAGGTCCGCTGTTTGGTAAAGGCTGGGGAAATCTTGTTTATTCAATTGGTTCGGATACACTTTCCGAAACACTTACAGAATATGAACATAGCGTAGGGCCTGTATGGTTAGTAGCAAAAATAGTTATGACAGGGGATACTCTTGATGAACGTTTATTCATGTGGGTTAATCCAAATCCTGCAGATCCAGAACCTGATACTATATCTGCAAATGCAAGAGCATTCCGTAATATGAATGATGGTTTTAACAGGGTCGTTTACCATTTTGGCGGTCAATTTGCTGAGCAACTACTACTAATAGATGAAATTCGTTTAGGAAATTCATGGGAAGATATTAGTTCACCACTTACTGGTATCGAACAAGAAAATAAAATTCCTGTTGAATACTATTTATCACAGAATTATCCTAATCCATTTAATCCACGGACAACTATTTTTTATTCATTACCAAAAGAAAGTATAATTACGTTAAAAGTATACGATGTAATCGGTAATGAAGTTGAAACTCTTATTCAGAATGAAAGAAAACTACCCGGCTCTTATAATATTTCTTTTGATGCATCAAATCTGCCGAGCGGAGTTTATCTCTACAAATTTCAGGCAGATAATTTTTTAAAAACTAATAAGATGCTACTGCTTAAATAAATAATTTAGACTTAACTTTGTGAAGTTGGTTTCATAGACAAGGAATTATCAGACTGAGCCTGTCGAAGCCTGACATTCCAATATAAAATTCACACTTCGATATACTCAGTATGTCTGCAAGACTATTTTTAAGACAGCTTGCTTTAGGTGAACCTGTTAAATCAATAATTATTACTAAAAATATGAAAACCAGAACTACAACCCTTACTACACTTATTTTACTTTTTATATCCCTTCTCAATTCTAATTCAAATGCACAGGATATAATATCTGCGGTTATTACAGGCGAGTATAAAATCCCCAATTGCCCTACCTGGCTTAATAATGCGGTGTTTTACCAGATATATCCGCAAACTTTTTACGATACTAATGGCGATGGTATTGGTGATTTAAAAGGAATAATTGAAAAATTAGATTATGTAAAAAGTCTTGGTGTAGATGGTTTCTGGATTAATCCTTTTTTTGAATCACCTTTCCATGATGCCGGTTATGATGTTTCAGATTATTATAAAGTAGCTCCAAGATATGGAACAAATGAAGATGCAAAGACTTTGTTTGATGAAGCTGAGAAACGCGGATTAAAAATTTTATTCGATTATGTTATCAGCTATTCAAGTATTGAACATCCCTGGTTTCAGGAATCATCAAAGCAGGAAAAGAATAAATTTTCCAACTGGTACATCTGGACTAACAACACGTGGTTAAATCCCCCTGATGAATACAAAGATTCTTTCATAAAAGGATATGGCAGGCGCAACGGTCAGTTTATGCGAAATTTTTATTGGAACCAGCCTGCTTTGAATTTTGGTTTTGCAAAACCCGAAGAAGACTGGATGCTTCCGATAGACCATCCTGATATTCTTGAATTACAGAAGGAATTAAAAAATGTTTTACGATTCTGGATGGATATGGGTGCCGATGGTTTCAGAGCAGATATGGCTGGTGCATTAGTAAAGAATGCAAATATCACAGGAAACGATCAGTTCTTTACAACAAGAGATGAAGGAACAAAAAAATTCTGGAATGAAATCCGTGATATAATGGATAAAGAATATCCGGGATCATTTATGGTTGCTGAATGGTCTCATCCCGAATCAGCTCTCGATGGCGGTGGTTTTCATGCGGATTTTTTTCATTGGTTTGCAGGATATAATGATCTATTACAAAAAGAAAGCTGGCGTATACTTAATGGATATTCTGAAGGGCACAGTTTCTTTGATAAAGAAGGAAAAGGAAATATTGTAAATTTTCTCGGACAATATTTAGATCAATATAATAAGACAAAAGGTAAAGGCTACATACTTCTACCCCTTGGAAATCATGATCAGTCAAGATTAAATATTAATCGAACCGATTCTGAACTGGAAATGATTTTTGCATTCTCTTTAACAATGCCGGGTATTCCATTTATTTATTATGGAAACGAAATCGGGATGCGTCAATTAGGAAATGACTGGCCATATGTTGAAGGAGCTTACAAACCACGCTCCGGTGCCCGTACACCGATGCAATGGAATGATGAGAAAAACTTCGGCTTTTCAACTACCGATCCTGAAAACCTCTATCTCCCCGTTGACACTGCTTATGATGCCCCGAATGTTAGAACCCAGGAAAAAGATCCGAATTCTTTACTTAATAATGTCCGCAAGCTTATCCAGCTAAAGAAAACAGAACCCGCATTAAAAGCTTACGCTGAGTTTGTTCCTGTGTATGCTAAAGAAAATACTTATCCGTTTATTTTTGCCAGAGCAGCAGATGATGATATAGTACTTCTGATTTTCAATCCTGCATCAAGAAATGAAACTGCCAAATTTTCTCTGAATATAATTGCTACAGAATTCATCCTTTTGGCAGGAACAGAATCAGATATTACAATGAATGGAAATCAATACGAACTAAAAATTGAAGGACAATCTTACTCAATTTATAAATTAAAAAAATAACTTTGTGCCGCTCAACTTGTGTTATAGTTATAACCATCCAAGTCATTTATAAGTGAAATTCTTAATTCAGAATTTAATTTTTTATTATAACTTACCGGAAGTATTTTAAATATATATTTTTTAGATAGCATAATCAGCTCAACATTACTTTTACTGAATGATCAAACAAAAAAATAATCATGAATAAAAAAGTTTTTGTAACCGGTTGTTTTGATTTACTGCATAGCGGGCATATTGCATTTTTAAAGGAAGCCGCAACTTACGGCACTGTGTATGTTGGACTCGGTTCAGATGCAAATGTTTACAATCTTAAAGGCCGTTATCCTGTTTATTCCCAGGATGAAAGGAAGTACATGCTTGAAGCCCTTTCATGTGTGAAAGAATGTCTTATCGATTCCGGCTGGGGCATAATGGATTTTGAAAATGAATTAATGTCAGTTAAACCTGATATATTTATTGTCAATGAAGATGGCAATTCACCTGCAAAAGAAGAACTGGCAAAAAAGTACGGGTTTAAATATATTGTATTGAAAAGAATTCCTCATGCAAATCTACCGGTTCGTTCAACTACTTCGTTAAGGACTGAATGCAGAATTCCATACCGGATTGATCTTGCAGGCGGCTGGCTTGATCAACCTTACGTTGGAAAATATTCTCCCGGCCCTGTGCTGACAATTTCAATTGAACCAACGATTGAATTTAATGAACGAAGCGGTATGGCTTCCAGTACAAGAAGAAAAGCAATAGAATTGTGGGTTTCTGATATTCCGAATGGAAATAAGGAACAGCTGGCAAAAATTCTTTTCAGCTATGAAAATCCTCCCGGTAAAAATATTATAGCCGGTTCACAGGACTCGATCGGTATTGTTTTGCCGGGATTAAACAAGCTATACTATAATGGTGAATACTGGCCGTCAAGTATTTATTCCGTTCATGAGGAAAATATTTTATCATGGCTCGAATCGCATCTTTATCTTATAACACTTGAACCACGCGAATCAGAATTTGATGTTCTTGAGAATACATTCATCAATGAAAAAAATGCAAAGAAGCTGGCTGAAGCAGCTGAGAATTGCTGGTCATCTATTCTATCAATGGATTTACATAACTTTGGTAAGTTTTTCAGAGATTCTTTTGAATCACAAATTTCGATATTCCCCAATATGGTAGATGAAGACATTTCGAAAGTCATAGAAAAATATAAAGACACTGCGCTTGGCTGGAAACTTTCCGGAGCTGGCGGCGGTGGTTATTTAATCCTCGTTTCAAAAAAAAATATTGATGGGGCAATACAAATTAAGATTAGGAGAAGAGTGTAACTTTGTTTTAGAAAATTCATGCTGAACTTGTTTCAGCATCTTTAATTCTGTCTAAGAATCCGAAACAAGTTCGGAATGACACCGCCTTCCCAAGTATCTACTTAAGCAAAATTAATTTTTTAGTTTCTTTAAAATCTCTTGCCTGAAGACAATAGAAATAAATTCCACTTGATAAATTTTGAGCATTCCATTGGCGTTTATAATTTCCAACTGGTAATTCTTCTGATACAAGGATTGCAATTTCTTTCCCTAACAAATCAAATATTTTTAATACAGGCTGGAGTATATAATTCTCCAGCCTTAAAGGTATAAATTACATGTTACTTGATGAGTTATTTAAGTAAAATAAGTTTCTTTGTAGCAGTAAAGCTTCCTGCATTGATCTGATAGAAATAAATTCCGCTTGCAAGACCCTGTGCATTAAATATAACATTATACTGGCCGGGAGCTTTAACTTCGTTCGCCAGAGTTTCAACTTCCTTACCAAGAATATCATAAATCTTAAGTGTTACTTTGGATGTTTGAGCTATACTATAACGGATTGTTGTACTCGGGTTAAACGGATTTGGATAATTATTGGAAAGACTATAAGTATAAGGCACATCCGTAATACCCTCAGCAGAAACCGGATTAACAGTTACAGTATCAAGATAGTCTCTAAGCCATATAAGAGCAGGTCTTTCGGTTTCATCCTCATTAATTAAATATGCACCCTGGTCATTTCTCCAAAGCCCTGGCCTCCATCCCCACAATGTAATACCTTCAACATACGGGTGTTCATAGAGAGCAGGGAATATACGCTGATAATCCTGTAATTGTACCTGATCAGTAGGTCCGTCTATATCCAATTCCGTTATTTGAATCGGTAAACCACTGGTCGCAAGAGTGTTTAGATTATTAAGCATTGTAATAACAGGGGCTGTTGTTGTAAATGCATGACCCTGTTCACCGATAACATCAATTAAATCATCTTCTTTAAGGTTATTGATAATATTAAGATATGTGGCTGTACTGCTTGAGTTGTTAATTATATTAAAATCATTTATCATTAATTTTGTATCTGCAGGGAATATTTCACGTGCCATCCTGAACGCAGTTATTACCCAATCATAACCTGTTTCGCCATCGCCGCCTAATGCATCTTTATAATTAGCTCGTCCGTTATTACCATCCGGAGGATTATGGCCGACCAGAGGTTCATTTACTACCTGAAGATAATCAATGTCCTGGTATCTTTCGGCAACAGCTTCAAACCATTCGGTTATTTCTTCAAGCTGCTCTCCAGAAGATAACTCATTTATCCAGCCAGGTTGCTGAGCACCCCAAATAAGCACGTGAAAGTTAAACGGAAATCCGTTATCCTTTGCGAGGTTATATGCTGCATCTAATTCACCCCAATTCATATTGTCTCTTGTACCTTCAACACTACCCCACTTACCGGCATTTTCCGGTATAACTTCATTCCAATATGAAGCAAAGTTCTCTATTTGTGGGGCACTATAAATATTACCTACAAATTTTGGCTGGCCTGCAGCCAATGGCGGACCCTCATAAACATTTCCTGTATCCGGCATATTGGCAACTATTTCCAGGTTATCTATATAAATAGTTTTTCCTGTACTAGCAGTATAATTAAAGTGTATTGGTGCACGAACATAAGTTTGGTTGTCCGTAACCGTAAATTGCATAGTATATTTCGCCCACTGGTTTGTAAGCGTAGCTGGTCGTATGGCACTGTATTCAGCAAACGAGTAATTGCCTACTGTGAAATTAACCTGGGCACCGTTTACTTCCGATTTTGCCCAGATAGAATAGTTATACAAAACGTTTGGCTGAACATGAAGACTATCTGCTATGATTTGCATATCCCATTGATTAGTACCCAGACCATCAACTGTAACTTTTAGTGCGCGGCTGCCTTCTGCCACAGTGTCGCTAACAATCTCGAATACGGGTAGAGGAGTTATACCATCTGCAACTTGAATTAACCACCCTTCTACATCAGTGTTTTCAACAACTCCTGTATCTGAATTTTCGAAACCCCCGTTTGTAACTACATGAAATGTAACATCAGTTTCATTAAAAAGAAAAAGTACTTCCTCAGCAGATAAAGCTTTATTATACATATTAAATTCAAGAATTTCACCTCTCCAGGTTGGATCAGCGGTATATACAGCTTTTGCTAAATAGGCATAAGTTGTACTTATAGCTGAAATTCTATTGTTGGTATCAAGAGGGGTTATGGCCTGAAGCTCACCATCAATATACAGTGCTATACTATCAGCATCTATAGTGCCCACCATATGATGAAGATTGCCATCATCAAATTCAGTACCATTAGCACCATCTTCGCTTGCCCATGGAGTTGATAAATCCCCACAAGAGATAGCTGCACGACTTACATTATCGCCTCGTGCCGGAGTAATAAAAAAGTAGTTTACGCCAATTGTATTTTGTGTATTTCCAAAGGAAGCCAGCATATGAAATCCGGTATTACCATTAAGAACCGACTTAAACCATACTTCAACAGATACTTCTGAATAATTGTTAATGCCAATATCATTTGCAGGTAATTCCATCCAGGAACTTGTTTGGGTCGTAAAAAGAGAACCACTTAAAACCTGGGCACCTCCCATTAAAACTCCGGTAACACCGCCTACGGTGTCAACTGTAGTTCCGTCATCAAATGTCCATGAGTGAGTAAGATTTTCAGTCCTGGGATCGACCTGAGCAATTGCAATAGTACTTGCAACCAGCATTATAATAAAAAACAAAGTAAAATTTTTATTATACATGTTATCCTCCTTAAATTAGTTCTATTATATAAATGTTTTTATTTATTACATCATTTTAGGAAAATCATTTTTTGCTAGTAATTGTTTCAACTGACTCACCTAAACTCAAAAAAGAAAGAAAATTTATATACTCTTCAGTTTTATTCACATTTTTTATAATGTAGCTAGCAAATTATTTTATTAAAATCATTATTTATCATTTACAAACCCACAATATATTATCCTAATAAATTATTTCAAGAGTATGAGTTTCCTCGTCTCAATAAAATTTTCTGCTTTCATACTATACAGATATACTCCACTTGATATTCTTTCACCGTTAAAGGTTGCAGTATAATTTCCCGGTTGTCTAACACCTTCAAACAACGTCATAATTTCCTGTCCGAGAAGATTATATGCTTTTAAAATGATATGACTGATTCGTGGTACAGAGTAACTAATCTGGGTTGTCGGATTAAACGGGTTGGGGTAATTTTGTTTTAATTGGAATTTTTGAATTGTCTCCAGTCCGTCATATTTATCGCCTATTGATGTAACAGTATCGTATTCAGTTAAAAATCTAAACCAATTTATACGGAAAAGTTGCTCTGTACCTGTTCCCAAAAATTTTAAATAAACATCATGACTGTTTGATACCGAATCAACGTCGGCTCTAAATATTTGATAGTTTGTCCAGCTGCCTGTAGTATCAATATTGCATTCAGCAATTTTTCTTCCGGTGTCAATCGAATCGAGCCATACTTCAACAATACCGCCTGATGTAGCGCTTGAAGCAGAGATTTCTAACGCTACCGGAGTTTTTTGATAATCATTGCCGCCAAATTCTACACCGGCATACATTGCCCACTCATTGTTATTGATGTTACCTAAATATGTAGTTGAAGGACTTACCCCAAATCTGTTAGCAGGATTTTGTGCAGAGATATTTGAGTAGGCATCACGGTAAATATAAAGATCGAAAAAAGCAAGTTTGCCTTTAACATAAAGACCCTGCCGGTTTCCTGTAAAATCATTATAATCGGTTTGCTGGATGTCCAGTGCAGCTGCATTAATCTGTTCCCCAATCTGAGTCCAAGTATTTCCATCCGGGCTGTAAAACCCTGACATCATATGCTCATTACGAACTAGTTTAAGCCAGACTATATTACCTATCGCATTTGCTGCTTCATATGAAGTATTGTCGAAACTGAATGCTAAAACTTTTTCGCCCTGACTATTCGCCGTACTGAATACTTTAGCATTAAGCGTTTCAGGCCCGTTTATTATCCATAAACCTGCTTCATCTGAAACAGATGTCGGTTCAAAGTCCACTTTTGTGATTAAAGAATAATTGTGTTCCCCGTCATTCTGAAGTACGGTATTACTTCCACTATAAGGTTCCATGTACAACCAGCCCTCCTGAACATCCAGAGAATGTGTTGCCTCGGATGTATATCCAAGGAATGACCAATCCGGTTTTAGTTCCGATGAGTTGAACATATCGGATTTTGGTACCATCCAGGGAATACCCCTGCTTGGAAGGTCAGGAGCCGTAACAGGATTACCTGGAGGAAATTGTATTACAGGAAAACCTTGATCATTGTAAGTTACCTGGCAAAGCAGACCCTGTCGTCCATGTGCATACCAGCTATCGCTGCTGTAATAACTATGTGCAATGGTCCAGTTAGTGCCGTCATCTAATTCAACAACCGGGGAAATATGGTTAGGTCTATTATAGGTTGCCGTAGGTCCCGTAAAAATATTATCTCCAATAATAGTCCACGCAGACTCGTCATCTGTTAATGT
>CAZECH010000084.1:0-9427 GCA_964510675.1 uncultured Ignavibacteriaceae bacterium | reverse complement strand
GTTCCTCCAATTAAAAAAGACGAAAAAGTTAATTAACTTTTTCCATTCCTTTCTCATATAAAGATTCCCCACTTTTTTGACAAAGACACTTTCTGATGTTTCTATTTTTCAGAAATCTTATATAGTAATATTTACAAATTTTATTCTGTAATACTTACTAAATCTCATTCTTAAACATAAATACTAAATCGAATTAGAATCATTCCTCTGGTATAAAAATTGGCTTTTTCTATTAAAATGTTTTTTTAATTGATGATTTAATGAATTGTATGTTATATGATAAAGGTTTATGGATTGTTAGATGATTTGATCCTTTGCTATTTCCCTGAAACTAACTCTCAGTATAATCCTAAAAGTTTTTTCTCCTGCTATTATCGAACTAAACAGAACATTCTAAATCATTTTAACTCTATAATAAAAATTGAATCTTATGTTTTTGAAATGATTATGCCGAAGATCTTTCAACAGGACTAAATATTTAAACCCAATACTACGATAGTTAAGAAAACCAGACAAATTGTTTGAAATGACAAGGAAAGAATGGAATTATGAAATTCGTAAAGAAAAATATGGTGCTGTTAGCACTATTCTTATCAATATATTTTATTAGTTGTTTTGATGTACCCAAAGACATAATTGTACCTGAATGGGATGTTGATCTTAATGTACCAATTATAAATCGTTCCTATACATTAAAAGAAATTATCAAAGCTCAGGAGTATATAACCGTTGATACAACAAATGATATTTATCTGCTGCAGTCCGATAAGTATTATTTAAACAGCGGTGTTTCGGATTTTGTTCAGTTCAATGAATCATCATCATTAAATGATGTCCCTACAATTACCTCCGCTAATGACAGCTTTACAGTTTATGTAAAATTTCCTGAAGGAATTGAAGTAGATAGTGCTCAGTTTGATGCTGGTTTTATAAATTTAAGTGTAACGAATCCTACACCTTACGATGCGACTGTCACATTAAGATTCCCGGGTTTCAGCGATCTGATTGGAAATAAAATGACAATCCAAACTAACGTCATTGCCGGAGGCACAAGTTCCATAAATTATAATCTCAAGGGTTATAATTATGAAATCCCTTCTGATCAGCCTTCAAATTTTAAGAATAGTTTCAAATTAATTGTCAAAGCCGTTTCTACTCAACTCGGTAACATTATTTATACAGATCTGTCAATGTCCGAATTATCTTTCGTTTATGTTTCAGGGCTCGTTCCATCAAAATCGCTTGGAGATAAAACTTCAAGTTATGGTTTTAATGTTTCAGAGGTAGAAGAATATAGAGAAAAGGCTTTTTTAAGAGATGCAACATTGAACCTGAGAGGGAGTTATCTTTCAATGTACAATACACCAAGTGACCTTGAGATAAGAAATCTTAATATTGTTGCTAAAAGGAACGATGGTAGAGAGTTTTACCTGAGAGATAATTTTAATAACCCCAACTTTACAATCAGGATGATAGATGGAAATTATAATAATGCTTTTGATCAAACTAATAGTAATATAAATGATTTTATAACGTTTCTACCGGACTCGGTTATTCTGCGTGCTGAGTATATTGTAAACCCGGAAAATAATTCCGGAACATTCGCAAATCTTGATTCAATAAAATTTGAAACAGACTTTTATACAAGAAGCTATCTGGCTTTAAGAAGTACAACTATTGAAGACAGATCTTCCATCGAATTTACAGAGAGTGATAGAAAAGGCATGAAAGATGGAAAAGCAGCGGATATTAAGTTTGAAATTGAAAACGGGATTCCTCTTACGACATGGATGACAATAGATCTCCTGGATGAAAATAATAACTATCTCTTTACTTTAACAAACAACTCTGAAGAAGGAGATTCAATTTCATTCAGAGGTGCTTATGTTGATGCAAATGGTGAAGTAATAGAACCTTTTGTTAATCCGGCAAAAACAATTACACTTGATGAAACAAAAGTACAGCTTCTGGCAAAAGCACATTCTATTAATTACAGGATGAGCTTTAGTACTGAAGATTCTCAACTGGATCCTCCCAAGATTATATCAATAAGGCCATCAAACTGGATAAAATTAAAAGCTTATGGTAAAGTTACACTAAGAGTCGGATCGGATAAATAAAAAGGTTACGTATGAAAAATTTAAAAATATTTATAGCCATTGCATTGTTTTTTCTTTCAGTTAATGTATTTGGACAATACGGCTCCATTGGCGTTACTGATGCAAGAAGCATGGGTCTCGCAAAAACCTATAACTCAACATCATCAGGTATTTATTCAATAGGAATTAATCCTGCAAGACTCTCCCTAAATAATCAGAATATTTTAGAAATCTCTACATTACTTCCGCTTCCAACTTTTTCTGTAGGAACTGGAAGTAATTTTATTAATCTGCAAGACTTGAATTATTTCTTTGGTGGGGTAGATGGTGAGCCAAGATATCTAACTGAACAGGATAAAGACAGACTGAATACCTTGTTTGATAAAGGCGGGTTGGTTTTCGCAAATGTAAATGCGGAACTCTTTGCAGTAAACTTTAATCCTAAAAAAGAAATTGGTTCATTCGCTTTTGCTGTATATGATTTTGCTTTTACAAAAGTGAATATTCCACAGGCATTAACGGAAATTGCATTATATGGTAATCCTGTCGGTAAAACATTTAATCTTAATGAAGCTGATGTTAAAGGATGGTGGATAAGAAATTATTCGTTAAGCTATGCGAGAGAAATTCCGGGCATAAACCTATTTGATAATTTTACAGCCGGATTTACCGTAAAACTTATTCATGGTTATTCTTATATAGGAACTCATAAAAACGAAACATCTTTCACAACCGGCACCAGTGCGGAATTAACAGGACAAACAGACTTAGTTGGCTATTCGTCATTCTCTGATAATTTTGGAGTGAAATACGAATTTGATTCAACGTCAAGAAGTTCTAAATTCAGTCTGTTTCCATCTCCCGCAGGGACAGGTTATGGTTTGGATGTTGGTTTTGCAGGTGCTTTAAGTGATAAATGGACCGTTGCTTTATCCGTTACAGATATTGGAAAAATAAAATGGACAAAAAATGTAGCTGAGTTCACTTCATTCGGTTATATTTATTTAGATGATATATCTGATGGAAGCAAGAGAGATTCAATTAAAGAAACTATTATTAGCGATAGCAAAAAATCTGATTACATTAATACAAATCTTGCAACTACTCTAAGGTTTGGTATTTCATATTTATCGGGTAGTGTAGTAAATGGTTTTCCCGGTAGTTTATTGCTCGGCTTTGATTACAACCAGGGCTTCAATGATATGCCCGGCAACAGCCTGGAACCAAGATTTTCTCTTGGTGCAGAATGGAAACCAATGAACTGGATCCCATTTCTCAGAACAGGTTTTTCTTATGGCGGTGGATTAGGTTTTAGCTGGGCTTTCGGTTTAGGAATTGATGCAGGTATAGTTGACCTTCAATTTGCCACATCCGATATGCAAAGTGTGGTTGCACCAAATACAACCAAAATGCTTTCAGTTTCTTTAAGCTCAAAGTGGAAGTTTTAAATACCAGCCCTACCAAATTCAGAATTTGATTTGAGATTTTCTACTGTCTTATTCTCGGCAAATTTATTAAACCGGCAGCGAGAAAAATTAAATTTGCAAACCAAGCTGTTATCAATGGATCAAGTGCACCGTTCTTTCCAAATGCCTGGCTTATTTTCATGAAAACTAAGTAAATAAAAGTAACAAGTATATTTATCCCAACCTGAACTGCAAGTCCGCCGCGTCTTTTATTTGCAGATATCGGTAATCCGAAAATAACACAAACCAAACTCGCCATCGGGAAAGAAAATCTTGAGTAATATTCTATTAAAGTTCCTGTAGGATCATTGCCTGCTTGTTTCTGGGATTTAATAAATTTTTTCAGATCAGAAATATTCATCTCTTCAGGTCTTTGCTGTTTTGTAAGAAGATCGGAAGGTGTGAAATTAAGATTTGTTATTTTAAGAGTATCAAAATAATTTGCCGACTGTTGTGAATTATTAAAAAATCTTTCAACTCCGTTCTTAGCCATCCAGCTATGTGTTGTTGAATCATAGATCATATTCACAGCATCAATACGGGATACCATTTTTGTTAAATCATTAGCATCAAACTCCTGTAAACTAACCTTGTTTGCCTGATTCGAATAAACATCAAAGAAAGAAATATTTACAATTGTTGTTTTAGATTCCTGAAAAAAAATGTTACTTCCGGCAAAAACATTTCCTTTGTTAAGATATTTCCTTTCAATATTTATTTTAGTTTGATTTGCCTGTGGTACAACATATCCCACAAAATAAATTGAGAACAAGCTTACGACAAGAGTTGTAACGAGGAATGGAGTCATAAATCTGTAAAGACTAACGCCACTAGCTTTGAGTGCAGTAAGTTCACTCAGGTTAGCCATTTTACCAGTTGTAAACAATGCAGCAAACAACACTGAAACAGGGGTCATCAGTTTTATTATTTCCGGAGAAAAGACTAAATAATATTGCAGAACAATGCTTGTTTCAACATTCTGGTCTATAAAATCATCAATGTTTTCAACCAGGTCTATTACTACAAAAATCAAAGTAAATGCCATAAGTCCGAAGAAGATAGTCTGGACAAATTGTTTTACTAAATACCTGTCAATAATTTTCATTCTGACTTTCTTCTTCGTTTCTTAGTTGCTTGGGAATTAATTTTTTAAGAAAAGAGAAATTGAGTGTAACAGTTTCTTTTACAGATTTTATTGTAAGTAGTATTCCTGTAATACCAAGTAAAATATTTGCAGTCCACATTCCCCAAAAAGGAGAGAAGAACCCGCGTTCACTTAACTTTTCACCGCCAATTAAGAAAGCCCAGTAAATCACAAAGAAAAACAAGCTAACACTTGCTGCAATTCCAAAGCCTCCTTTTTTAACCATTACTCCTAAAGGCGCACCAATGAGAACAAAAATAATACAAGCTGCAGGAATAGAATATTTCTTGTGAACCTCAACCATATACTTATCAATTTCAGATTGAACATACACTACTCTTTTGAAATTAGAGTTTATAAGATTTTTTGATGTCCTTACCTGGTTTAACAATTTTACATAGGCAATCTCATTGCCTGTTTTTTTATTCTCTTTTTTTACCAATTCGGATTTTTTAATAAACATTTGATTGGCGATTTCCTGTTGAAGGTATTTTTCATATTCGTTTCGTTTCTTTTTAAGGCTATCAACAATTACAAGCATATCATCAGTACTTAATTCCCTTTCACCTCTTATACCAGCAGTGGATTGTTGAAAAGAGAACTGCTCTGCATCCATTGTTATACGGTGATTTGTAAAAACTAATTTTCTATAAGTGTTTGTTTCATATACATCTGATTCATGAATTTCACCGTTAGTGAGATCCATTATAAGTTTTGACTGGTCCTTGGAAATAAATATTTTCCCTTTTTCAGCAGTAACAACATTTATCTTGCGGGGATTTGTATAATCATATATTGTAACCTGATCAAGATTATTTGATTTAGAATCAACATCTCTTGCAAGTATAGCATAATTTGAAACTTCCTGTGAAAAAAATCCCGGCACAAGTGAGAGTGTAGGTTTTTTTCTTGATATATCCTGCATTAAAAGTTTTGCCTGGTGGTTTGCATCCGGAAGAACATCATTATTAAAAAGCACTAATAAATATCCTACCACTACACTAGCCAGTAATGGAAAAATAATCATTCTATATAAGCTTACTCCGGAAGATTTTATAATTGTTATTTCATTATTCTGGGATAAATTTCCGAAAGCCATCAATACTGCAATAAGTGTTGCCATTGGAACAACAAGAGCAACCATCCAGGATAAGTTGAATAAGATTAATTGAATAATAATCCAAGTATCTAAGCCTTTACCGACTAACCTGTCTGCAAATTTCATTAGGAATTGAAGAAGAAAAATGCAGAATAAGGTAAGAAGAGAAAAAACAAACGGAATAAGATGAGCTCTTAGAATATATTTATACAACAACATATTGTAAAATATAATTAAGTAGTGAGGGTTTAACAAGTGAAAGTGGTTTACAAAAATCGAAATAATAATTTGAATGTTTTAATTTTTCACTGCAATTAACTATGTTAGGAATTAATAATATCTTAATTAAAGCATTTTATTGCTGCATTATTAATAAATTTTATAAATACCGCTTACTACCGAGTTAAAATCAGGAGTTTTAAATTGGAAGAAATTATTGGTTTTATTGAAAAAAACAAAGAGAATTATATTGAGGAACTCAAAGATTTTTTGAGAATCCCAAGTATAAGCACATTCCCCGAAAACAAAGATGATATTGTCAGATGTGCAGAATTTGTATCTGATAATCTTAAAAGAATAGGCCTTAGCCGGGTTGAAATATTCAAAACCGAAGGGCATCCAATTGTTTATGGTGAATGGCTTGGAGCTCCCGGCAAACCCACAGTGTTAATTTATGGTCATTATGATGTGCAACCAATCGATCCTATAGAATTATGGAACAGCCCGCCATTTGAACCAACAATTAAGAACGGAAAAATATTTGCAAGAGGTGCTACTGATGATAAAGGACAAGTCTTTATGCATTTAAAAAGTGTAGAGGCTTACTTTAAAACGGAAGGGAGTCTGCCTTTAAATGTGAAATTTATAATTGAGGGTGAAGAGGAAATAGGCAGTGAAAACCTGAGTGTTTTTCTAAAGAATAATGCTGAACTTCTTGAATGTGATGCTGTGCTGATTTCCGATACATCTTTGTATGAAGCAGGTGTTCCAACTTTAACTTATGGTTTGAGAGGACTTGCATACCTTGAAGTTGAAATAGTCGGACCTAACAGAGATTTGCATTCCGGTGGTTTTGGCGGAATTGTAGCAAATCCTATTAATATATTAACTCAGATAATTTCTAAATTAAAAGATAAGAATGATAAAGTAACAATTCCCGGATTCTATGATGGTATTCTTAATCTTACCAAAAAAGAAAAAGAAAATTTAAAGTCTTTTAAATTATCCGATAAAAAACTTGCTAAAGAACTGGGAGTTGATAGTCTGATTGGTGAAAAAGGTTTTACGACACTTGAGAGATTATGGACAAGGCCAACTCTCGATTGTAACGGTATTTTCGGAGGTTTCATTGGTAAGGGTGCGAAAACTGTAATTCCATCAAAGGCTAGTGCAAAGATAAGTATGAGATTAGTGCCGAATCAAAACCCGAATAAAATTGCAAAGATGTTTGAGAAGCACATAAAAAAGATTGCTCCTAAAACTGTAAAAGTTAAAGTAACTAATCTTCATGGTGGTTATCCAATTGTGTCACCAATTGATAATCCGGCCAACATAGCTGCAGCTAAAGCAATGCAGAAAGCATTTGGAAAGAAAACGGTTTTTGTTCGCGAAGGTGGATCTATTCCCATCGTTATCGAGTTTTCAAAAAAATTAAAAGCTCCTGTTGTTTTAATGGGACTTGGATTAAACTCGGAGAATCTTCATTCACCTAATGAACACTTTGATCTTAATCATTTTCAGTTAGGTATTAAAAGTTCTGCTTATTTTCTTTCAGAGTTAGCCGTAGTAAAATAATAGATATAGATGATTCATTGGGATAAAATTCCCCTTAAATGGATTTTTTCTTATTTTAACTAAAGTATTCCCAGAAAAATTGTATCAATAATTAAAGATTATAGTACATAATGAATTCTCCTTTAATAGATTATCTCCAATCCATTGGATATAAGGTTGATTTAACTAATGGCGACAATGTTGTAAAAAATTATAATAACACTGAAGATGCTTTAAGATCCTTATATGAAGGCGTTGGATTGAGAAATATTTCTCATCTTGGAATTATTGAACTACGGGGAATTGATGTCCTGGATTTTATTCACAGGATTGCGACTAATGATGTTAAAAAATTGCCCAAGGAAGGAATTGTTGAAACAATTTTTACAAATGAAAAAGGAAGAATACTTGACGTAACAACATTATTGAATTTTGAAAGTCATCAATTATTAATCTGCAGTTCTGAATACAAAGGGAAAATATTAAGCTGGATTAATAAATATGTAATAACTGATGATGTGAAATTAAACATCGCAGAAAATAAATATTCGATATTTGAATTGATTGGGCCTCAGGCAGAATCCTTTACTACTCTTATCTGTGGAAATATTATTAATCAGCTTGAAGTAAATACTTTTAAAATAATTCATACAGAGGGAATGCTTTTCTTTGTTGCAAAAATCAAGGATAGTATGAACAACATAAAATTCTGGACAATTTCTGATGAAGAAAATGCACGGCGTTTAACAAAGTATATTCTTGAATTTAAAAGTATTTTTGATTTTAATTTTGTTGGGGAAGATGTTTATAATTCTTACAGAATAGAACAGGGAATTCCTTCAGCACCACATGAAATAAATGATGAAACAAATCCACATGAAGCAAAACTTGTAAATCTTGTTAATTCTACAAAAGGCTGCTACATTGGACAGGAAGTAATTGCAAGGTTGGAAACTTATGATAAAGTTCAGAAATATCTTTCAGGCATAGAATTTATTGAACCACCTTTACCTGAGGCAAGATTTATTCTTCTTGATGAAAGTGAAAAGGAAGCAGGTAATATAACTTCGTACGTTAATTCTGTTAAATTTAAAAAGTATATCGGGTTGGCATATATAAAAAAGAATTTAATTATAGAAGGAAACAGACTTATGGCTAAAGATCAATTTCATAGAACATTACCTGTTATTGTTAAAACATTGCCATTTAAAAAATGAAGATTTATACAAAGGCGGGGGATAAAGGTGAAACAGGTCTTTTCGGAGGAGAAAGAGTCTCAAAAGATTCACTAAGGATTGAAGCTTACGGAACAATTGATGAATTAAATTCTTTCATTGGGTTTGCCCTAAATGAAGTAAATGATTCTGCTGTTCAAAAACTTCTTGGGAAAATTCAAAATACATTATTTGTTCTTGGTTCCGATTTATCTGCCCCGGAAAATGATAAAAATAAAATTCGTAAAATTCCACGTATCTCAAAAATTCATTATGAAGAGATTGAAAATGAAATTGATAAATTTGACGAACAATTGAATGAATTAAAGAGTTTTATTCTTCCCGGAGGAAGCAGAAGTGCTGCAATAATGCATGTTTGCAGAACAATTTGCAGAAGAGCAGAAAGAAGAGTTGTGTCATTAAATAATGCAGTGGATATTAATAGAGATATTGTTATTTTTCTCAACAGGTTATCAGATTTGTTCTTTGTTCTTGCCCGTTATGTAAACAAGATCTCCGGGAATAAAGATATTGAGTGGCAAAAATAAATTTATATCATCTGCCCTTTGCTTTTACCGGGGGTGAAATTGGCTTCGACGGGGTTGAAGAATCATTGAACTGCACATCGTGTT
>CAZECH010000083.1:0-9459 GCA_964510675.1 uncultured Ignavibacteriaceae bacterium | reverse complement strand
TATCAAATCCTTCGGTATCAGTTAATATGCTTTCTGTTTCAATCAGGATTTCCTTTCCATTTATACTTTCTTCAATTAATAATCTTACTTCATTCGCAAGAGCTGTTATTTCAACTTCGTTTTCATCATGAGTATATCTTTCTGAACCTGAACAACCTACATAGATAAGGATTGGAAATAGAAGCAGTGTTAAATAAAAATTTTTCATTTAAAAGATTAGTATGTGAAGTAGATTTTGAGGAAGAGAAACGAACATCAGGTAACTACCTGAACATTGCTTTAATGCTGCCCCAGGTTCTTTTAAAACCTGAAATATTTGGAGTTACAGATATTTCTGAAGATCTCGTTATTGAACCACTGTTATCAACAATTTTTATCTGATAAATAAAGATAAAATCATTTTGTTTATATGCTGATTCATCAAGATAGGAATAAAATGAATTACTGCCTTTAGGTTTTATAGTTGCTATTTCAATAAAAGATGATTGAGGGGTTCTTCTTTCAATTGTAAAATGATTTAAATTTGATTCTTCAGCAGTTTCCCATTCAATTCTTACATTATCACCTTCACTAAAACCTCTGAAATCTCTCAGGTAGGCTTCAGCAAAGAGAGTAACAATAAAGATAATAAATAGAAAAACTGCTAAATACAATTTTTTCATGGTTAAAATATATTCTTAACAATATTTAATGTCAAGAAAATAATCAATTAATAAATAACACGGATGAATTTATTAAATTTCCCTCAATGATTTACTGGAAAAAGAATCTGCTTATTGTTTGGGTTTGTCAATTCCTCGCAATGATTGGAATGAGCGCAGTTGTTCCGTTTTTGCCATTATTTATAAGGGATTTAGGAATTACAGATTATAATGAAACCACAATTTGGAGCGGTTTGGTATTTGCGGGTCCTTTTTTCCTTTCATTTTTTCTTGCACCAGTCTGGGGAAGCATGGGAGATAAATATGGAAGAAAAATTATGACACTTCGTGCAATAATGGGTTTGGCGGTTGCACAATTACTTGTTGGTTTTTCGCAAAATGTAACTCATCTTTTTCTTATAAGATTATTACAAGGGGCACTTAGTGGTTTTCTTCCTGCTGCTATGGCTTTAGTCGCATCAAACACTCCTGAGGAAAAAACAGGTTATGCTCTTGGTTTACTGCAATCTTCTACAGCAGCCGGAAATATTTTTGGGCCTCTTATCGGCGGAGTTTTATCTGATCTTTTTGGATTCAGAATTGTTTTCTTTTCTGTTGCAGGTTTACTGTTTGCCACAGGTTTATTAGTCCTTTTTTTTGTTAAGGAAGAGAATCTTGTTGAGGGGAATAAATCATATTCTTTTGTCGAGAATTGGAAATATCTGTTAAATAATAAATCTCTCAGAATAGCTGCCATTCTAATAGCACTAGTCTCACTTGGTTTTTCATATGTCAGACCAATTTTTGTTCTCTATGTTGAAACTTTTGAAATAAGATCAGAAATTTTACCAACAGTTACCGGAGCTCTCTATAGTGTAATGGGAATATTCTCTACATTCTCGGCAGCATGGTGGGGTAAGCGAGTTGAAAAAACAGGTTTAAAAAAAAACCTTCTTTATGCCTCTTTAATTACAGGCTCTATGTACGCTGCTCATTCTTTTGTAAGTGATCCTTTCACTTTAATACCTGTAAGAATTTTTCTCGGTTTTGGATTTGGTGCTCTTCTTCCGTTACTATTTACTTCAATCAGTAACGATGTTTCTTTTGAAAGAAAAGGTGGGGTGTTAGGTGTAGCATCAAGCTTTCAGATTCTTGGTAATATGAGTGGCCCAATTATCGGTGGCTATGCTGCTGTAGTTATGGGGATTAAAACTTCTTTCTTTTTAACAGGAATGATCTTCTTTATAATAGCTGCATTGATCTTTTCAAAATTAAAAAATTAATTATTTCTGCCATTCGGTAAATCTGAATTTATAAAATATAACCGTTGAATAAATTACTATATATAATGGTAACGCCATCCATGCCCAAAATAATCCAAGCTCCAAATAAACACCAAGGAAATAAGCCAGCGGAACAAAAATTATGATGTTGGTTATTACCTCAGATATCATGACAAAAAATGTTTTACCTGCTGCCTGAAGTCCATTTGCAAGTACAACACCTGTTGCATAAAATATCTGGGCGAACCCCGCTATTCTTAAAACAGGTTGCGCAACTTCAATTATAGATTGGTCATTTGTAATTATCTGAAGTATATATTGAGGTATAATAATAAAAATTATTCCAAGGGTTAATGTGTAGTAAGTTGCAATTTTGGCAGTTTCAAAACCATATATTTTAGCAAGATTAAATTTTCCTGATCCCAAATTATTCCCGACTAATGTTTGAACAGCAATTCCGAATCCAAAGCATGGAAGAAAAGACATAAACAGTGTACTGATTACTGCTTGTGTTGCAGCCTGTTCAGTTGTACCTATTAAGCCGGTAATTGCTACAAAACTTAAGAAACCAACCAGGATGAAAACATTTTGAAAAGATACAGGTAGAGAAATCTTATAAATTGTCTTTATAATATTGAAATTAAGCTTAAAGTTTTTAAATATTTGGTATTTCTTTCTATAAGAAGGAAGTAAAATGATTGCAAAATAAAATAATGAATCAAATATTGTAGCAAATGTAGAGCCCAATCCTGATCCTGCAACACCCATTTTCGGCATTCCAAATTGTCCATAAATAAACATATAATTGAAAAAAATGTTTAGGAGATTGGTAAACAGACCAGAGAACATAAATATCTTGGTTTTATTTATCCCAAAGAAAAATCCCCTGAAAGAAACTGAGATAAGAAAAAAAGGAATACCCAGAAATCGATAAAAGATAAAGTCTCCTGCATATTTACCAACAGTTTTATCTGCTGCAAAAAAATTTGCAGCAGGGTGTGCGACTAAAACTGCAAAAAGAGCAACTACGGTTCCAACTGTTATGGCAATAATTATAGAATTAATTAATGCTAATGAACAAGCATCATAATCTCTTTCGCCAAATTTTCTGGCTACTAAAACATGCGTACCTGTTGCAAGACTTGAAAAAAAACTTATTAATGCCCACGTAGCAAGAACTCCCAAACCCATTGCAGCGAGTGCATAAGTTGCTTCTTCCAATCTGCCAACCAATGCAGTATCTACAAGAGAGACAACCATTTGAGTTGAAAGCCCGGCAATAGCCGGTAATGCGAGCTTTAGGATTTGCTTGTAAAAAGTATTATGAGGTAACAAATTCATTATTTGTAAAAATATGAAATGTTACCTTCTATCAAAAACTGAATAATGTAAGAGGTTGAGTTTTAATACTTACTGTAAGTTTTCATTATATCATAGGCATCTGAATTGCCGAGGAGCCGTGCACTATTCAGATCAACAAGAGCTTCTTCCCTGTTTCCTAAAAGTAATTTAGCGGTTCCAAGCATAGAATAAATTTTTGAATAAATAGGATTAGGATCTGAGGATTTTTTAATAATTCCTTTTTTCTCAGCATCGACTTCTGCTCTGAAGTGTAACCTTAATGCCTGGGCACAATCTTCAATTGCACCTTCATAATCTCGCAGTTCAATTTTTGCAGCACTTCGGTTTGTATATGGATGAGGAAGCTTGGGGTCAACCATAATTGCTTTTGTGAATTCAAGGATGGCTCCTCTGAAATCTCCAATAAGCATTTTGTTATTTCCTTTAATTATATATTCAGGAGCGCTGTTTTTAAATGAACCTATCATAGCATTTGCCCTTCTGGATAGTATACCATAAAAAAAATGTAATATTTTTATTTTTTATCCGGTAATTACCGGATTGCCCTGCTTTTTGATTTTCAAACAATATGCCGCAAAAATAATACGTATTGAATTATTTTGAAGGTATGAAAAGAACATTTCTGGCTCAAACTAAGATTCTTTTGTTAAGATAGAACATTGAAAAGAGTAAGGTCAAGTGTAAAGTATAAGTTCAAGCAGGAAGAAGCGAATTATATCTTTCTTGAATTTACTGCACTTGTTTTTGTGGAACTAGCCGGGATCGAACCGGCGGCCTTCTCGTTGCGAACGAGACGCTCTCCCAGCTGAGCTATAGTCCCGGGATTAAGTGCAAGTAGAAAAAAGTGAAAAGTGTTCTTCTTGAACTTGCTCTTAATCTTGAACTGTTTAGTGGAGCTACGGGGGTTCGAACCCCGAACCTCTTGGATGCCATCCAAGCGCTCTCCCAATTGAGCTATAGCCCCAGTTTTTAATTAACGATGAACAATTAATAATGTAAAATTAAATTCGCTCAATAAAAATAGACACTCTGAGTTTGTTTATCAACAAATTTTTGATTTATTATTGACTTGGATAAATTTTCGTTGGAAAGTAAATTAATTGCGATGAAAAAAATAATTTTCGTTATCCCATTTTTATTTTATATCGGTTGTGATGATTCAACAAATAACATTGATGATGAAGTAATCCCAACTTCGAATGTAAGTTATGCTAAACATATCCAACCAATCTTTAACATTAAGTGTGTTAATTGCCATGGTGTTGGAGTTATTGAAGCCGGACTTGATTTAACAACTCAAGCAGGTACAACTGCTGATCCAAGTGTAGTATTTCCCGGTGAACCCAATAGCAGTAAATTAGTGTGGAGTATTGAAGGAAATCCTGCAGTTCAACCAATGCCACCTGTTGGGTCACCCTACGAAAATCTAACAGCAAACCAAATACAAGGGGTCAGAACCTGGATTGCCGAAGGAGCTTTAAATAATTAGTAAGCAGTCTTCAGTTAGCATTAGAGCAAAAATGTTAAAAGTAATTATTGACAAAAGACTGAGTACCGCATACTGAAGACTGATGATTTATAACCAACCAACTTTTTTATACCAATCAACCGTCTTTCTGATTCCTTCTTCAAGAGAAATTTCCTGCTTAAAACCGAAATCCTTATAAGCTTTTCTGTAATCGCTAATCCATGCAGGTCGAGTAATATCTTTTGCTTTTTCAATATTCAAGGTTGCTGCTTTGCTGCTAAACATTGAAAAGAACTGGGCGATTCCTGCAATTGTATAAACAACAAAATGAGGAACTGCTATTTTAAATGATTTTTTATTCATCACTTTTGATGTAGCATCTCCAACTTCTTTCCAGGTATAGTATTTTTCAGAGGTGATAAAATAAATTTGCCCTTTTGCTTTATCCGATATCGCAGCCAAATATAAACCTCTTACAACATCATTAACATGAATCAGACTCACCTGTTTATCATTCAAACCTATTGTTGTCATCAATCCTTTGGAATATGTATTAAAGAAAATAAATATCTCTGTATCCCTTTCACCATAGACTGCTGCAACTTTACAAACCGTAATTGGAATTTGATCCATATAAGACTTTGCTAATTCTTCCTGAGCCAATTTGCTTCTTCCATAAGTTGTAATTGGTTTACAAGGGAAATCTTCACTAACCGGATTATTTATTGGAGATGGACCCGAAGCTGTTGCACTGCTGACAATTAGAAATCTTTTAATAATATTTTTAAATTCAAGAGCAACATCAAGCAAAGCCTTTGTTGTTTCTACATTACCTGCAAAATATCCTTCCGGTTTTTTTGATTTGACGACTCCTGCTACATGATAAATATAATCTGCTCCTTCAAAAATTTTTCTTAAGCCTTCTTTATTTGTTAATTCACAAATATGAAGTTCAACATCTTTTCCATTCAACCACCGAAGATTACTAGATTTGCGGATTATACATCTAACTTTATATTTTTTTTCGAGGAGTAGATCAACAAGATGACTTCCTACAAAACCATTAGCCCCGGTAACAACTGCAACTAACTGTTTATCCATATAATTAATTGATTTTCAAACTATTTAATTTTAGATTGAATGGATAAATTTAACAAATAAATTTTCTTTTAGCAGATTTTTACTGATTTATTTTTAGGAGGGATGTTGGACCTTTTCAAAAAGTGTTATGATTTTACCCGGGCAGATGAAATTAAGGATGCAGGGTTTTATCCTTATTTCAGACCAATTGAAGAAAATGAAGGACCAGTTGTTCAGATTGAAGGCAGAAAAGTTATTATGGCTGGTTCTAATAATTATCTCGGACTTACAGCTCACCCAAAAGTAAAAGAAGCAGCCATAAAAGCTGTTGAGAAATATGGTACAGGATGTTCCGGTTCAAGATATCTAACCGGTACACTTGATTTGCATATCGAATTGGAAAACAGGCTTGCAAAATTTTTCAACCAAGAAGCTGTTCTTTTATTCAGCACTGGTTATTTAACCGGACAAGGAATTATTCCAACTCTTGTACAACGTGGAGAATATGTTATTTCAGACAAAGATAATCATGCCTGTTTAGTTGCCGGAAATTTAATGGCAAAAGGATCGCTTGCAGAATTTGTTAGATATAAACATAATGATATGGATGACCTTGAACGGGTAATAACCAAGATTCCAAAAGAATCAGCAAAGTTAATTGTAAGTGATGGTGTATTCAGTACAGGCGGAGAAATTGTTGATCTTGTAAGATTAAATAAAGCGGCTAAAGAACATAACGCAAGAATTTTAATTGATGATGCACATTCTGTTGGTGTTATTGGCAAAGGCGGAAGAGGAACAGCAAGTGAATTCGGACTGGAAAATGATATTGATATGACTATGGGAACCTTTAGTAAAACTTTTGCATCACTTGGTGGATTTGTTGCAGGAAAGGCTAAAGTTATTAACTATATAAAGCATCATTCGCTCGCACTTATTTTTAGCGCCTCTCCAACCCCGGCATCAGTAGCATCTGCAATTGCAGCACTCGATATTCTTGAAGCAGAACCGGAAAGGGTTACAAGACTTATAAGAAATGCCAACAAGATGAGAACTTTGTTAAAGGCAGAAGGCTTTAATGTTATTGATGGAAGAACTGCAATCGTTCCGGTTATTGTTGGTGATGACACGATTGCTTTTAAAATGTGGCGGATGCTTTATGATGCAGGTGTGTTCGTAAATGTTTTTATTTCTCCCGGAGTTCCTCCAGGCAGACAAATGATGAGAACAAGCTATATGGCTACACATGAAGATGAACATCTCGATAAAATACTTGAGATATTCAGAGATACCGGGAAAAAATTAGGATTGATATAATAAGAAAAAAAATCAGTGAATATTAAAACTTTAAGCATACCTGAACAATGGTATGCTTTTTTTATTTAAGGATTATTTTCATATGAGCGAATTAATTATTTCTACAGTTCAAACAAAAAAAGATTTAATGCAATTCATAAAGCTTCCCTGGAAGATTTATAAAAATGATCCTTACTGGGTTCCGCATCTTTTAATGGACAGGAAAAAAATGTTTGATAAGAATAAAAATCCTTTCTTTAAGCATGCAGAAGCAGAATTTTATTTAGCTAAAAGAAATAATGAAGTCATTGGACGAATTGCTGCAATAAAAAATGATCTTCATAACAAAGAGCATAATGATAAAGCAGGATTCTTTGGATTTTTTGAATGTGAAAATAACCAGGAAACCGCAAATAAGCTTTTTGATTCTGTTAAAGAATGGCTTCAGATGAAAGGCTTTGATTCTCTGCGTGGACCCGCTAATCCATCCAGCAATGATGAATATGGTTTGCTTGTTGATGGATTTGAAGATTCTCCAAGATTACTAATGCCCTATAATCCAGAGTATTATATAACATTGATTGAGAATTACAAATTTAAAAAAGCTAAAGACCTTTATGCATATAAGCTTGAAAACAAAAAAGTTCTTGCGTCCGGCAAACTCAGGAGAGTGCAGGAAATTGCTAAACAGCGATCCGGAATTAAAATACGGGAACTTGATATGAAAAACTTTAACCGGGAGCTGGCCAATTTTAAAGATGTTTATAATAAAACCTGGGAACCAAATTGGGGATTTGTTCCAATGACGGATGAAGAGATTGATGCAATGGCTAAAGACCTTAAATCAATTATTGAGCCTTCTATAGTTTTGTTTGGCGAGATAAATAATAAAATAATCGGCTTTGCCCTGGTATTGCTGGATTATAACCAGATATTTAAAGAGATGAACGGCAGACTTTTTCCCTTTGGTTTCATCAAACTTATGACTCAAAAGAAAAAAATAAAATGGTCGAGAATTATTGTGTTAGGAGTTTTGCCTGAGTACCAGAAGAAAGGATTAGACTCGGTTTTTTATTGGGAAATTGTTAACCGTGCGCATGATATTGGAATAGACCTTGGTGAAGCAAGCTGGGTACTTGAAGATAATGAAATGATGAAACGCGGTGCCGAAGTTATGAATGGAGAGCTTTATAAAACTTACAGGATTTATGAGAAGGAGATTTAAAGTTTAAGTTTAAGTGTAAGTTCAAGAACAAGTGTGGGAAAAACTTCCTGAATTGCTCTTGTCCAAAAAACTTTTTCAGAGAACTTGAATTTTCTACTTCATCTTATTCAACACTTCATCATATTTACTTATATGCCTCGGATCAATCTTCTTTAGTGTTGTGTAAATTTCAGGATCATCTGCATATTTCAGATAATCTGCAATCTCACCATACTTTGCATCAAAGAAAGCTTTTATTAGGACAGTGTTCATATCAACTTTGGTTCTCATTTCATCAAGTGCAGAAACAAGACCGAGCATTTGCCCGAGGGCAACATTTCTATTCTCAAGGAAAATATCTAATCCATTATAATGATAATTATAAAATGCTTCCCTGAAAGGACGAAACTTTTCATTCAGCAAATCTGAAACTAGTCCCCACCTGCTGTAATTAGCACTTGATGATTGCCAGCCTGCAGGAAAACTGCTTGAGTTTCCAAGATTAACAATATCAAATGCTTTTGAAAAAAAAGGCGTTCCTCCAAGTTCCAGATAAGAATCCATATCAAAACCGATTATAACATTTGCATAATAATCTAGGAAGCTTGTCAGAGGATCAAACGTCGAACGGTTACCATAAAGGCTCTGTCCTTTCTCATAAGTAAAAGACCAGCTGTTATCATTTACTGTAAGCATTGATGACGAATTAATTGTGTTGTAGATTGGCCTCTGGCTTACAACAACAGCTTGTGCAGTATAATTAATATCACTTGAAGCAGAAGTGAAAAAGATATTTATCGTGCAGGGAATTTTATAACCTTGCCATTCTTCATCAGTAAAACGCGTCATATTCATGTAAGTTTCAACTGCCTGTCCGAATCCTACGAGCAATTCCCTGTTCTCTACCGAAAGGCTTTCATAATTAATAATTACTTTACAGTCTAATTCCTGTGCAAAGTGAATATCTGTAATCAAAATAAGAAGAACAAAAAAATTTTTCATCAGAAGCACTCAAATATTTTAATAAATATTGATTTAATATATGAATTTGAATATAATCACACAATAAACTAACAAGCACATTAATAATTTATGACCCAACGGGGTATTCTACTATTAATTTTG
>CAZECH010000082.1:0-9476 GCA_964510675.1 uncultured Ignavibacteriaceae bacterium | reverse complement strand
TCAACCAATGAAAATTAAAAAGTGTAAGTGATTTTATTACAAGCCAATTAAAATATTAAAATCTGCCTGAGTATTATTTGCGAATTAAGAGTCTTTGTATTTCAGAGAACGGATAAAAGGACTAATGATTAATAAGGTAAATAGGCGAGTATGAACCAATGTGCTTTTATTGACTGCTGCTTTTAGCAAATCTTTGCTCAAAAATAAATTGGTTTGGCTTGTCTTTTTTCTTCAATTTGAATAGAGTTGAAAAAATCAATTTAATGCATAAAAAAGAAATTAAAATTGTTAACTTAATTCAGCTATTTATTAAACTTATTGAGGCTTGATCAAGGATGCAAAACAATCCAAAAGATATTTTCTACTTCCTTTCTCTATTGATGAAGTGGAAAAAATTATTAATTATTAATTTGCTAATAGTCACCGTATTAGCTGTAATTATAAGTTTATTATTACCGCCCTGGTATATGGCAACAACTACGTTAATTCCTCCTCGAAATACTGGCTTGTCTTTATTGGGAGGTTCAGGGTTATTAAAGGATGTTTCCTTAGGTTCCAGCTTTACAGGCATAGGAGATAATTTTGGTACGTATAACTACTTTGCAATTTTACAAAGTCGAACTGCAATGGAAAAAGTAATAAACAAATTTAATTTATTTGATGTCTATGAAATTAGCGACACTTTATTAGAAGATGCGATAAAGGAGTTACAGGGAAACACTAATTTTTATTTTGGAGATGATAATTATATCGGAATAGAAGTTTATGACAAAAACCCTAAACGAGCGGCTGATATGGCCAATTATTTCGTGGAGGTGTTAAACGAAATGAGTTTAAAACTTGCTACTGAAGAGGCAACAAGTAATCGCATGTTTATTGAAAAAAGATATATTCAAAATTTAGAAGATTTAAAGAAAGCAGAAGATTCATTATATATATTTCAAAAACAATATGGTGTTGTGGCAATTCCTGAACAAGTTGAAATTTCTGTGAAAGCTGCTGCTGAAATTGAAGCTAGCTTGATCGGGAAGGAGGTTGCGGCACATTTATTTAGTGAACAGTTCGGTGAAGATTCACCTCAATATAAAAGCTTATTAAGCGAGATTAACCTTCTAAAAGCAAAGATTAATGAATTAAAATATGCAAAAAAACTTTCATCTCCTTCAAATGTACTCATTCCTTTTAGTGAACTACCTGAAATTTCAATTCAATACCTACGTACTTTTTGGGAATTGAAAACTCAGCAAACAATTATGGAAATTATTCTTCCACTGTATGAGCAAGCCAAAGTGGAGGAGCAAAAGAAAATTCCTGTGATACTAGTTTTAGACGAGGCTATAAAGCCCGTTAAGAAAGCCAAACCTAAAAGAAGTTTAATAGTTGGAGCTGCTTCCTTACTAAGTCTTTTATTTAGTTCTGTTTTTATTATTGGCTACGATTCGTATAAGAATTACAAAAGTAGAATTGCTGAGACTGCATAATTCCTATCAAAACAATTTCTATTGATAATCATCTTATATGAAACAGATTTTTTACTCCATATCTGATAATATAATCCTATTTATAAATAATATTATTATGTTAATTATTTTTGTTCGAATTCTTTCACCTGAGGAATATGGTCTCTATGTTTCTGCTTTTTTTCTTCTTGCTATACTGGATTTTTCTACAAATGGCTTTTACAATCAGGCAATGGTCAAGTATCTGGCAGAATCTGAACCAGAAGAAAGTCACTTAATTTTTTCGACTGTTTTATATCTAAAGCTGGCAGTACTTGTCATCTTCTCTGTAATAGTTCTTTTATTTTCTCCTCAGATATCTAACTCATTTGGTGAGCCTAAACTTGTTAATATATTTATACTCACACCATTTATAGGATTCTTTTCAATTCTTTCTCAAACGATCAGATTTGTTATTGTTGCTCGAAAAAAACTCAGACAATTATTCTTTGCTGATATTTTGGGTTTACTTCTCTTAACCTTGTTATTTTTAATTATATATATATATAAGTTGTTAAGCACTTCTTCAGAAGCTCTTTTAATTTTTGCAGCTTCAAATCTTTTTATGGCATTTTCAATTTGGATATTCAACAGGGATGTTATAAAAATTACTCTTCCGAAAATTTTTTGGGTGAAAAAGTTGTCAAAATTTGGTGTGTTCTCTTTTTTAGGGGCATCATCAAGTTTCTTACTAGAACGGTTTGATGGAATACTTATATTATATTTCTTAAATCCCGCAATGCTCGGAGCCTATGATGCTCTTAGAAAACTTTCGGAAGGTATTATAAAAAACGTCGTTAATTCATTTAGAATAGTATTTTATCCGGATGCTGTCATTGCTTTTAATGAAAGTTTAATTAAGGTTAGACATATATTCCAATTTTATTCACTGCTATTATTTTTATTATGTCTTCCATTTATAATACTATTAATTTTCTTCCCGGAATTTTTAATGAAAATTGCATATGGTGCAAAATATAAAGAATTCTATTACTTACTGACGATATTTGGAATAGGTGCGGCCTTCAGAGCATTTACTCAAACCGGTGGCGCTACTGTAGATGCAATGGGTAAACCGAATATAACATTTCTTTTCACATTTGTATGTAGTTTAATAGTTGTTGGGATGAATCTAATTCTAATCCCCAAAATTGGTGTATTAGGAGCAGCAATTTCTTCCTCCTCATTTTTTGTGTTAAATGCTTTTCTACTTCTGTTCTACTTGAAGAAAACCATTAGTATAAGCTATAATTCTTTTATAGAAGAATTTAAATTCATTTTTACGCAATATATACCCAAAGCTATTAATACATTTTCAAATGTTTATCTAAAAAAATAAAGTAAATAAAATTGAATAATTACTTAGAAATCTCAAACAAGAATTTAAATTTAATTATTCTTTTTATTTTATTAATAGAATTTATTTTCGCTGCATTTTCGCTTCTTGGCAATGCAGAAATTGTAGCCAGCTTAGTTTGCATTCTATTGATTTTGATTTTGGGTTTATTACGGGAAGAGTTTATCCCTTTTCTTCTGAATATTTTTATTCTTACTACCTTATATATGACATTCCCCGAAAAAGGATTTTACCGGTATGAACTATCCAATAAAAACATCTATCCTTTTGAAATTTTACTTATAATATTCTTATTGTGGTTCTTAATAAAAGAAATTTATACAGGATTTTCTTTTTTGAAAAAACTGACGAAAATAGATATGCTTATTATTTTATGGATAATCGGATTATTAATTGCAGCATTTCGCGGTATTAGTTTTGGGAGAAGTGTCAGTGATCTGATATTTGAAACAAGATTTCTTTTCTTTGTTTGCGTATATATAATATTCTCTTTCTTTCTATCCAAAGAAACACTTAGGAAAGGTTTTCTTTCATCTCTTGTAATAATTGGAGTTTTTCTCGTGCTCGTTAATATATTAAATCTCTTTTCGATAGGAGAACAGATCAGAGTCGGCGGTCAAACAAGAATTACTGGCGGAGAACAAAGTGCAATTTTTTCTACGATTGCTTTTTTTTCTTTAGCTTTTGCAGTATATCACCCCAAGAAGTTTTACTTATTAATTACAGTTTTTTTTATTTGTGGTTTATTCATTCTTATCTCTTATCAAAGAGCTTCATACGTTCAATTTCTCGCAAGCTTCTTATTCATGGGTTTATTTATCGAATGGAAAAAAAAGAAATTTTTTGTTATTTCAATAATTGTTATTCTTTCATTTCTGATAATAGTTTTTGTTGGTGCAAGCGTTTTCAATATTAATTTAGAAAACTATTCTGCTGCATTTTCTGAGAGGGCAACTAGTTTGGAATTGCAAACAAAAGATAATTCAATCTTAGGGAGGTATATAGAATATTACCTTGCTTATACTAATATTAAAGAAAATCCGGTCTTCGGCAGCGGAATGGGGTTAGTATTAAAATTTCTATCACCAACAGATTTCGGTCCGCTCCCTACAGAAAGAATCGTTTTGCATAATGAATTACTGTGGATGGCGTTAAAAAGTGGTATTCCTAATGCACTGTTATTTATTTTTTTAGTGGTATTTGTTATTCTGGTTAGTAAAAAAAATTATAAAGAAACTACAGATGTAAACCACAAAGCCTTTTTGCTTGGAGCAATTTCTTCCTTAATTGGAATTGTTATTTTAGCTCAATTCGAGGATGCCTTTCATAAACATAGAGTCGGATATATGTTTTGGGCTGTTTTGGGAATTATTGGAGCTTATTACAGATCGTATAGACACCAAAGATCAATTAATATTAGCACCAACGATATTTGATTCCTTATGACTTCCACAAAAAAAATTTTATTTATTAACAACTCTTCATTTTTCTCAGGTGCGGAAAAAATTTTATTCAACATTATTAATGGGTTATTTGAAAAAAGAATATACTCTCTTTACATGATTTCCGGAAGTAATGGGGAACTATTTGAAAAAACGAGTAGTCTTGGAATTAAAAGCCATTTAATTGATATGAATTTTAAGATACGTTCTCTCAGGATTTTTAAACACATTTTAGTTTCAATAAAAATTATTTCATTTATTCGTAAAAATAATATTGACCTGGTTTACTGCAACAGGGCAATTGTGGGTAAATATGGGAGTGTAGCCAAAATATTTACCGGAGTTAAATGTATTTGGCACCTGCACGATTTTCACAACCAATATTGGGGTGAAAAATTTGCTTACTTTACAGATTTGATGATCTCAGTTTCTAATTCTGTTAGAAATTCTTTCCCTGAAAATTTAAGCAGTAAAATTAAAGTTATTCACAATGGTTTAAAGATAAATCGTGATATTGTGCAAGACCCCAAATTAATCAACAAACTGCGGTTAGATTATGATTTAGATGAAAATGATTTTATTGTAACCTTACCAGGCAGAATTATAGAATGGAAAGGACAGGAATTTTTCATTAATACAGCAAAAATAATTCTTGAAAAAAAAAGTTATATAAAATTTATAATTTTGGGTGATGTTGTATCAAATCTTTCAGTTGATGAAAGCTATAAAATAAGACTAATTGATTTAGTGAATTCATATAATTTGAAAAGCAACATAATTTTTACTGGTTGGAAAAATAATGCTGAAGAAATTATTGGTTTATCTGACATAATAGTTAACTGTTCTCTTGTCCCGGAACCATTAGCAACTACAATTATTGAAGCAATGCATATGGGAAAGCCGATAGTATGTTTGGATAGCGGCGGGAATTCTGAAATGGTCATAAATAATGAAAATGGAATCGTAGTGAAAAAAAATGATGCTCCTGAATTTGCTGAATCAATTTTAAAGATAATCGAAGATCGAGATCTATATACTAAAATGTCAGGCAAAAGTTTGGAAAGAGCAAAATACTTTTCTTATGAAACCTTTATTACTAATATAACATCCTGTATAAATTCTGTAATTGATTAGAACCAACAACATAGTTTCTCAAGATCATCAAAAAATGAGAATTGGCATTAATGGTATTTCCTTAAACTTTAAAAGAAAAACCACTGGTATTGGAAGATATACCTTTTCGCTTATTGAAGAGTTTAATAATTATAACAATTATAAATTTTTTGTTTTTGTAGACAGACTCTTTAAGTGGAAGGAACTTAAAAATTTGAACTTTGCTAATATCTATCCTGTGTTCATTCCTTTCCCAACTTTTCATGTATCATTCAGAAAATTCTGGTCTCTAAAGCTATTATCACTTTATTTAAAACTATATAAAATCGATCTTTTTTTTGCCCCCGATGGTATTTTGCCCATTAAAGGTTATAAGTCATCAGTCGTTACTATACACGATCTTGCCTTTCTTAAATTTCCCCAAACCTTAAAAAAGGATGCTTTAAATTTTTTCAAATCAAACTATCAGAGAGCGATTCAAAAAGCTGATTATATTATTACCGGATCTGAGCATTCGAAGAATGATATATTGGAAAACTATTCCCTTTCAGATGAAAAAATTCACGCAATTTATCACGGTGTTTCTGAATTTTTTTATGAACCGATAAACGAAATTCTGCAAAAAAATTTCATGAATAAGTTTGAAATTAGTTCTCCATTTATTTTTTATATGGGAACTTTAGAACCACGTAAAAATCTGATTTCAGTATTAAATGCCTTTATTAATGTTGCGGGAAAATATAAAGATCTTCTTTTGGTCATAGGAGGTGTGAAAGGATGGCTAACTAAAGATTTTGATGAAAAACTTAAACAACATCCCGATTTGTCCGACAGAATTAAGCTTGTTGGTAAACTAACGGACTTAGAGTACAAAATACTCCTTCATAATTGTGAAGTTTTTATGTACATACCTTTTTATGAAGGTTTTGGTCTGCCGGTGTTAGAAGCAATGGCAGTAGGGTGCCGGATAATTACTTCCGACTCTTCCTCTCTTCCTGAAATAGTGGGAGACACAAGCATAAAAGTGAGTCCCACCGATCTCTCAGCATTAACTGAAAAGCTGGAACAGATTCTTTTAGAGGGAAAATATTTAAACAAAGATGCCATAACGCGGTCTAAAAACTTTACTTGGGGAATAAGTTCTGCCGAACATATAAGAATTTTCAACCTTGTATTAAAAAATAAATTAACACAATGAAAATTCTTCAAATTGCAACTTTGGTACCATATCCGGTAACCGACGGTGGTAAGCTGAACGTTTTCGGCTTAATTAAAAGTCTTTCTGAAAAAGGGCATGAGATAGATTTCGTATGCTATAGAAAACATGATGATTATAATAGTTCATTCAAAGCTTTAAAAGAATATTGTAATCCTCACATCCTGGATGTACAAACTGATAACAGTATAATCGGTGCAGCGAAGAATTTATTTTCACACATACCTTATAATGCTTCAAAATACTATTCGGATATTTTATTAAACTACATAGTTAAACTGCTTGCTGAAAAAAGATTCGATATAATACAAATAAATCATTCGTATCTTGGTTGGTTAGCTAACCATCTTAAAAAAATTACTGATACTCCATTAGTTATGCGTTCACAGAATTTCGAAACGATGATAATGAAGAGATATTCAGAACAGATTAATAATCCATTGTTAAAATTCTACTCATGGCTTCAGTATAGAAAACTAGTATCTTACGAACCGCGTATCTATGATAATTTTGATTTATGTGTAATGATAAGTCCCGATGATCTTAAACTTCTAAGAAAATCAAATCAGGAGATCAATGCAGTAGTGATTCCAGCCGGAATAGAGGAAAGTTTATTAAAAGTAGAGAAAAAAAAATCAATCCCTTTTTCGATTGCGCATATCGGTCATACAGATTGGTTTCCAAATTATGACAGCCTCAAATGGTTTTTGGACGAGATTTTTCCTGTTGTAGTTAAAGAGGAACCAAGAGCAAAATTATATGTTTATGGCGGTGGTAGTACACACAAGTTTCCTGTACCCGATAAATTGAAATCGAATGTCGATGTAATCGGTTTTGTACCAAATATCTGGAAGGAACTGGAAGATAAATCACTTGCTGTTGTACCGCTTAGAATTGGAGGGGGGATACGGTTAAAAATTCTTGAGATGCTTGCGATTGGACAACCTATTATTACTACATCGATTGGCAAAGAAGGCATCGGAGTAAATGATAATGAACATTTGTTTGTTGCTGATAGTAAGGAGGAATTCATTTCCAAAATATTAAAATTCTTCAACAACGAATACAACTCTGAAAAAATTTCTGATACTGGGAGAAAATTTATTGAGATGAATTATCTTTGGAAAAGTATCGGGAAACGGTTTGAAATGGTTTATAATAAATTAATTGAGCAATGAGTAAACACAATCATGCCGGAACAATATAGTAATATTAAAATAGTGCTCGTTACAGAATACTTTCCACCGGAAACCGGGGCTGGTTCCAATAGAGCATTTGAACATTGCAGATTCTGGTCAAGGAAGGGTGCCATAGTGACAGTAATTACAGGTTTCCCCGATTATCCGAGCGGAATAATACCTCCAAAATACAGGGGGCGTATTCTATATAAAGAAAATATTGAGGGGATAAACGTTATTCGCACGTTTACAATAGCAGCTCCCAACCGGGGTTTTATAAGAAGAGTAATTAGTTTTATTTCTTTCATGATTTCTAGTATTGTACAAGGTTCTCTGTTGGTAGGAAAACAAAATGTTATCATTGCAACGAGTCCTCCTTTCTTTGTCGGTATTTCAGGATATATAATTAGTAAATTAAAAAATATACCATTTATATTCGAAGTCAGAGATTTATGGCCAGAGTCAATAATTCAACTTGGTCAACTTAAGAACAAAGTTATTATCAAAATTCTTGAATGGATCGAACTTAAGTTATATCAAAAATCTGTCAGAATTATTTCCGTTACCGATTCCTATGTGAACTTTATTCATAAAAAAGGCATCCCAAAGGAAAAAATATCCGTTGTAAAAAACGGTGTAAATTTAGAGCAGTTTAAGCCTCAACCAACAAATGAAGAGTTAAAAAGAGACATGAATTTGGAGGGTAAATTTGTAGTTGCATACATCGGAACTTTCGGACTATCGCATGCACTTGATAAGATTATTACTACTGCTCACTCTTTAAATGAATATCGAGAAATAGCGTTTTTATTTATTGGTGATGGTGCGGAGAAGGCTAATCTTATAAATCAGGCAAAAAACTTAAATTTAAGTAACATAACTTTTATCCCTTCCGTACCAAAGGAGCAGCTTGGTTCGTATTATTCCATTTGTGATATCTTACTCGTTCCATTGAGGAAACTCTCCTTATTTAAAACTGTCATACCATCGAAAATATTTGAAATTATGGCAATGGAAAAACCAATCATAATTAGTGTGGAAGGCGAAGCCCAAAAAATAATAGAAGAGGCAAATTCTGGATTCTTCTCAGAACCGGAGAATCTGGTGATGCTGAAAGAAAAAATATTGTATGCTTATAAAAATCCCAAAATATTATTAGAAATGGCTAAGAATGGAAGAAATTATGTGGAAGAAAATTTTGATAGAAGTAAAATTGCTGATGAATATAAAAAAATAATTGATGATGTGATTTAAGGTATTAAGCCTGGTGTTTTAATTTAAATGAATAAAACTCTCGAAAAAATATTAATCATTTCCGTACTTTCATATGAATTCTGGTCCCATAAAGTACTGTGCTGGTTATTTCCTGTTATGCTTATTTTCTTGTTTATTTCTGATCTCTTGTTAATTAATTATCACCAGGTCTATTTCTTTTTATTCATCTTGCAATTGATTTTTTGTCTTCTATCGCTACTTGGATTTCTTTTTTCTTTGTTCAAAATAAATATACCTTTAGTGAGTTTAGTCTACTATTAGATAGTTGCTATCCTTGTTTTATTATTAAGACTTTCAAAGTTTTTATTTAAAAAACACATAGTATATCTGGGATTCAATTCCACGATAAATATTAATGTTAGCAGGATTAGCCATATAATTTTCATTTCATTCTAA
>CAZECH010000081.1:0-9503 GCA_964510675.1 uncultured Ignavibacteriaceae bacterium | reverse complement strand
AAAATAAGAAAAATAGAATATGATTTGCAAAGGTTCGGTTCAGCTGTATAAGGATTCAAATTCTCATTTTCATAAACCTGTGCATTAAACTTTCATCAGTGTCGCTTCACCTTTAGTTCTAATGATCTCCCAGGCTTTTTCAATATGCTTTAACTCCATTCTTAAACCGGACATATTTACTCTTAAAACATATTTATCATTAAGTCTTGTGTGAGAAATCATAATATCACCGGATGTATCAAGTTCATTAAAGAAGCGAAGATTTAATTCCTCAAGTTCTTTTTCAGCATTAATGTTTTTTGGATGAAGTCTGAAACAGATTGTGCTCATAGGTACTGGTGCCATTCTTTCAAAGTCAGGATGTTTATCAATCCATTTTGTAAATTCTTTGCCAAGATAAAGGTGGTAACGTAGTCTCTCTCTTAATCCTTCAACTCCAAAATATCTTATAACAAACCAAAGTTTCAATGCTCTGAATCTTCTCCCAAGCTGGATTCCATAATCCATATAGTTATCCACTTTTGCCTCTGAAGTTTTAAGATAATCCGCAACAAGTGAGAATGCTCTTTTCAAAACATCAGGCTTACGGGTATAAAAAGCTGTAATATCAACAGGATGGAAAAGCCATTTATGAGGATTAACCAGAAATGAATCTGCTCTTTCTGTTCCTTTAAGAATCCACTGCATCTCAGGAATTATTGCAGCAGAACCGCCATGTGCACCATCAACATGCAGCCAGATATTTTCTCTTTCGCAAATGTCAGCAATCTTATCAACCGGATCTATACTCGTTGTTGATGTTGTACCGACCGTAGCAACAACACAGAAAGGCAGCCAGCCGTTTTTCTTATCTTCCTGTATAGCTTTATCTAGTTCATCCGGCAGCATACGGAATTCATTATCAGTTGGAATCTTTCTAAGAGCTTCTAAACCTATCCCAAGTGTAATTGCACTTTTATCAATTGAAGAATGAGCCTGTTCGGAAGCATACAATCTTAATTTATGAACATCACTTCTTCCTGCAAGTCCTTTTTCTCTCACTTTAATTCCGGCATTCTGTCTTGCCGCAGCAATTGCATGCATAGAAGCTGTTGAAGCAGTATCATAAATAATCCCCCAGAAACCTTCAGGTAAGCCAAGCATTTGTCTTAACCACTGCAAAGTATGCTGTTCAAGTTCTGCGGAAGAAGGATTTGTTCTCCACAACATTCCATTTGTATTGAAAGCGGCAGATAATAGCTCAGCTAAAATACCCGGAAAGCTTGATGAAGAATTAAAGTAAGCCATAAATCCCGGATGATTCCAGTGAGTAACACCGGGCAGAATTATTTTATCAATATCTGAAAGTATCTTCTCCATCCCTTCACTTTTTTCCGGAGGAACTGTTGGAAGTTTCTTTCTTATATCACCCGGTTTTATATTTGGCAGAACAGGATACTTCTCAACATTATCCAAATAATCGGCAATCCAATCAATCAATTGATATCCGAATTTCCGGAATTCATCGGAAGGCATGTCGCCTAGAAATTCAATTTCTTTTTCTTTATTCTTTTCATTTGAAAAGTTCATTGGTACCTTAATTAGTTTTTTAAATTCAGTGTGTAAATCTATTAAAATAGGAATGAAAAATATAACAGATTATGTTATTATTTATTAAAGTTATCAAAGTAGAAAAATTTACAAAGCCACCTTTTTATACAGCTCAATCAATTTTTCAGTTTGCTTTTCAGAATTAAATCTCTCTATCACATGCTGCCTTGCGGCTTTACCCATTTCAATTCTTTTTTCAGGTGAATTAATAAGAAGTTTTAATTTAGCAGCGAGATCGTCTTCATCTTTTTTATTAAAGAGATAACCTGTTTCACCATCTTCAATAATATCAAGGACTCCATGTGAATTTGTACCAACACAGGGTTTTTCCATAGCCATAGCTTCAACAAGCGCATTTCCAAAAGACTCGGCATGAGATGGGAAAGCAAAAATATCCATAGCTGCGAGTAAATCCACAGTATCTTTCCTGAATCCTGTAAAGATAACTTTATCAGTTAAATATAAATCTCTCACTATTTTTTTTATTTTTTCCTCATAATCCTTTTCATCAGAACCAGAATCACCGGCAATAAGAAATTTAAGATTAGGAAATTCTTCATTTAATTTTTTTGCCGCATATAAAAATTCTTCATAACCTTTACCATAAGTTATTCTCGCAAGCATTCCAATTACTATGTCATCATCTTTTATATTAAACTCATGCCTTATTCTCTTTCTTTCTGCCGCAGATGGATCGAATTTTTTTAAATCAACTCCGTTATAATGGAGGATAACTTTCTCTTCAGGAACGGGACAGGTTTCAATTACATTTTCCCTAATTATCTTACTAATAGCCAGAATATAATTCAATCTTTTGTACAGCCATTTATGGAGAAGATCTTTTTTAACAACAGAAGATTCCATTCGCTTTGTTAAGATAAGCGGGACATCTGAACCAAGATATTTCAATGAAGGAACAAGAATCCAAAGATCTTTTGAAAACTGAGTATGGATTATATTATAAGAATTATTCTTTATGATTTTTGCAAGTTTAGTAATTTTGAAAGGATGAAAATATCCGGAGGCTTCTAATGTAATGCAATTTATGCTTCTCGCTTGTGCTTCAATATTTATCTGAGAACCCGGATAACAAAGGATATCTACACTAAAATTTTTATTCAGCAATTGTTCTGATCCCTGGACTGTTCTCATTTCCAGGCCTCCCCAGCTCTGAGAAAGACAAGAATATAATATCTTCATTATAAAACTGTTAAATTTGTAATGAAAGTTAAATAAAAAACCTGGAATGATGGAGTAAAGGAGTTTTGGAATAATGGTTTTAAATATTCCTTAGTCCAGAATCCCAAGAATAATTACCTAATGCCCAATATCTTTAATAAAGTTGAACAAGAAATTTTATTTTATTTCAATTCCATTTTAAATGGGAGACGAACAAAAACGGTACTTTTTTATCCTGAATATCCTCATAAAAGAACAATTATTTACAAAATACTAAAACATCTTAAGTATAATATTACCAGCTATCCTAAACATAGTTTTGATTTAGCTTTTTACTGGGAAGATACAACCTTCCGTATAGAGCAGCCTGCACTTAAAAAATTCCATACTGAAAAAATAATTAACATAAATTGCACAGATATAAGTAAAGAAAAAATTTCGGGAATTTTTGAAGAAATTTTTGGTTATGGTTTGAATATCAATCCGGCAACTTATTCAGGCGAATGTGTTAAGAAGAATAATCTGAATGCTAAGCACGATGGAATAATAGTTAAATGTCCTGTTCAGAATTATGAAGAAGGATTTGTATATCAGAAAGTTCTTAACAATAAAATAAATAATGACCTGGTTATGGATATAAGGACACCCGTATTAAAAGGAGAAATACCTTTCATTTATCTGAAGTTTAAGAAAACAAAGGACAGATTCACGAATGATATTTGCAAATCTGAAATAGCAAGTACTAATGAATATTTTTCACAAGAAGAGACTAAAAGAATATCGGAATTTTGTTCCCGAATGGGACTTGATTACGGAGAACTTGATGTTTTAAGAAATAAAGATGATGGTAAAATTTATATTGTAGATGTTAATTACACCCCATGGGGTCCGCCTGCAAAACTTTCTGAAGATGAGAGAAGATTGGCTGTGATAAGAATGAGCGAAATTTTTAAGAGAGTTTATTCCCTTTGAAATTGTCTCTCACCCTCAATCTCCATCATCTGAGGAAGATTGAGAGCAAGAGGCGTTTAGGCTATTTCATTAAAACCATTTTTACTGTCTGCTTATATGATCCTGAAATGAGCCGGCAGTAATAAACACCACTCGGATACTTTCCATTGCCAAACGTAGCTGAATAACTGCCGGCATCTTTCCAGCCCTGGTCGAGCGTTACTACTTCTGCACCTGTCGGATCGAAGACAACTAATCTTATAAACTGTGGAATTCTTAATTGGTAATTAATTGTTGTTGCCGGGTTAAAAGGATTGGGATAATTCTGACGTAAACTAAATGATATTGGGCCTCCTGCTGAAGCATGTTTAACAGAAATCAATGGTAAAGTCTCAAAATTCCTAAAGAGCACATCCCCCATTTTATCTGCTGACATTCCCAGTTGATCCTGAAGCAGTGAAGCGTAAACTTGCCTAAAGTCAAATTCATATTTTAAATCACCATTGGTATCAAGATCTTCAAGATCAGGATTCTTACCAAGAATACCACCTGCTACATTTTGTCCGATTACAAACAAAGGTGCCGCAGTACCGTGATCTGTTCCACCACTACCATTTTGTTCAACTCTTCTTCCGAATTCTGAGAATGTCATAACTACCACTCTGTCTGCGGCTCCTAATAATTTTAAATCCTGCATAAATGCTGAAACCGAATTAGCAAGGTTTTGTAATAGATTTGCATGACTACCAAGCTGACCGGAGTGAGTATCAAAACCTCCGACCGAAGTTAAATAAACAGGTGTCTCCAGCCCGCCTCCAATTAATTCTGCAACAATCGCAAGTTGCCGTCCTAAAGAAGAATTTGGATACTGAACTCTATTCTGTACACTGTCGGCAGCATCTTTTATAATTTGTGCATATTGAATCGACTGTGCTGCGATTTGTTTAATAAACCTTAACTGTTCACCGGCAATTGTGTTTGGTGGAGGATCATTATCAGCTGTAGCTCCATTTATAAGCTGGTAAAATTGATTCGGATCTTCAAATGAAATTCCCATTTGTCCCTGGCATGTACACTGCAGAAGCATTGATTGTGAAGCACCAATCTGTATTGCCATAGGATGATTTGAATTATATGTTTCGGGATCAGGAAAAGCATTTGCAAGAAATCTTCCGACCCAGCCGTCTTCAACATAATTATCTGAATCTGAGGCACTCAACCAAATATCCGTGGATCTGAAATGTGATCTGTCGGGATTGGGATAACCAACATTCTGAACAACAGCCAACTGTCCTTCATCATACAAATCTTTAAAAGGACTTAATGAAGGATGCAAACCAACTGAATTGGATAATTTTAATACTTCATTTTCTCTAATTCTGATTCCAGGCCTGACATTATGATAATTTGCATCAGCGAAGGGGATTACTGTATTTAAACCATCATTACCGCCGCTTAGCTGAACTAACACAAGTACTGTCCCATCGGGAGCTTTGGCATTTATAAAAGGACGTGCAAAAGCTTTAACAGGAATATTTCCTAAAGTCATTGAGACGGTTCCTGCACCGGTTAGAAATCCAAGCTGCCTTATAAATTTTCTTCTGTCCATTTCAAAACCTTTTATGATAATTGATATTCAGGTAACCGGGATAATGCTTTAAAAAATAATTCGAGTCTGTTCTCAGCCAGCTGGTTAAAAGTTGACCAATCATATACTGCGGCTCCATCAAGAAGTGTATTGAGCAGATATGTTTTTCTTGTATCGCTTAGGGGAAATTGAATAAAAATTTTTGCTACATCGCTTATAAAAGATTCTGCACTTTCAGAACTTGGATATGTTCTGGCATAATCCACAAGTTTTACTTTAAATGTCAGTTCAGAACCTCCCGGTCTTTCTCCTCTGATAACCGAATCAGTAAAAATATTTCTTGCCGGAAGTGTAGTTGTGTTTATCCATCTTTTATCACCATCCCAACCGCTTACATTAGGAGGATCAAATAATTTTTGTTCAAGACCTTCGACAACCTGACGCATATAATTGTAATCAGGTGTTGTAATATTAAATTGTCTCATCACCTGTACAACAAACTCAACCGGATTTTTTATCTTTGAACCCCTGATCTCTTCTGAATGAAAATATGATGATTTTAAAAGAAGAGAGAGTACGGGTTTCAATTCATAATTGTTTTGCCTTAAAGCACCTGCAAGCTCATTTACAAAATTTTCATCAGGAGTTATATAAATAAATTCTTTGTAAAGTTCTCTGCAGAAATATTTTGCTGTAACTTCCTGCCTGAATATAATATCAACTACATCTTCATAACCAAAATTTCCTGTTTCACCTAAAATGGTTTTTAGTCCATCATCAAACCTTTCCTCATCAAAATAAGATGTTACCCCATCAACTCTCCATCCTGTTAATGCTCTTGCCGCTTCCCGAATATCGGTTTCAGTATAGTTCCCAATACCCATTGTAAAGAGTTCCATAAGCTCCCTGCCGTAATTTTCATTTGGAGCACCTTTCCTGTTCTTATTACCATCAAGATAAATAAGCATGGCGGGATCTATAGAAATCTTTTTTGTTAATTCTCTGATATTTCCGAAAACATTATCTCTGAATAATTTATTCTGCCAGTACATTCTTTGAGGAAGAGCTACTTTATCAACCTCAGACACAAAATGATTATGCCAGAAGAGAACCATTTTTTCACGGAAAGAATATCCTTGTCTTATCATCTGATCATACCACCAGTATGTAAGTTCCCTGGTCCTTTCTGTAGAATTATCAGAGGAGGGATCATATACCCAAAAAGGGGGTGTGGGTTCTGGTTTGTTTGCTAATAAATGATTATCAACAAATTCATCGAGAGACATACTAAGAGCAAAATCAATATCCTGCCGGGTATAACCAAACAAAGTTCTGGAGAGAATATGAATTGCAGCCTTTTCGTCCCAATCATTAATTTTATTTAAACTGTAACCAGTTCTCACAAGGTTTGCCTCATATTAATACTTAGTAATGATGAATATTTGGCAAAAGTTGCTGAAAATTATATGCCATCTAATGTGCAATTAGAAAAATTATTTTTCTTTGTGTGAAAAATTTCCCCTGGAAAGATTTACTCGTAGGAATTTCTAAAGTGTTATGAATTTACTGTCGGACTTTGAGATGTCTCAGTTGAAGATAGAATACCGAAAATTTTGTGTACCGTATTTATGCAGAAAAAATTTTATTTATCCTTTTACATAACTAAATTTTTCAGCAACTTTTCCTTTATGGATTTTAAATATATCAACACCTCTCACATGTCCTTTTTTACCATCCTTTATCCAGGTATAAATCCAGCGAACTACACATCTGTCTCCGGCAGCAAATATTTCTTCTGCTTCAAATTGTGCGTGAGGAGATCTTTTAAATAATTCCTCCCAAAACGTTCTTACCTTTTCCTGCCCAACGATTCGTTCACCATCCGGAACAGGCCTGGTATTTTCAAATATACAATCTTCAGTCATTAAATTCATAATTGCATCAACATCATGCTTATTAAATGCTTCATTAAAACGATTGACAACTTCTAATGTCACTGCTGATGTTGAGTCAATATCTTGCATAGTTGCCTCTTTGTACAATGATGGTGATTTGAAACTAAAAAAAGAAAACGATAAAAAAATAAAGAAGATCCATTTCAAATGTTTCATCTAACTTCTCCTTAAATTTTGTTGTCTCCCCTTTTTACTTACAGCTTATAGTAAAAAATATTTATCACAAGGTACATCATTCCTGAAATTCTAAAAGTTTCATTCCTTCAGTTCTTTAAACTCTCCCATTGTTTTTACAAAAGTATAAATTACAATTATTCCAAGAATTGTATGCCCTGCAAGTGTGTACATGATATATTCGGGATGACCTGAAGATTCAAAACTTCCCATAACGCCTGTATATATACCACTAAGTGTGGCACCAATAAAAGTTGCAAGAAAATTTGTACCCATGTATAATCCTGCTTTTTCTTTAGGGGCAATCCACATTATATACTCTTGTATACGGGGTGATGAAATCATTTCACCAACAGCAAAAAGAAATATACCAAGGAAAACCAAACTATTAGTAGATGTAACTGCAAACCCCAATACTAGAAATCCAAGGGAGGCAATAAGCAGCCCAAATAAGAAAGAAAGAATCGCGGGTCGTTTTTCAAAAAACCATGAAATAAAAATCTGGAAAACGCAAATGATATAGCCGGTATGTGAGATTGCTTCTGCATTAATCTTCCATATCCCGCCATCAGAGTTTGAAATAAATCGTAATAACCATTCTAACCACCTGGGAAAAAAAGATTTAACACTTTGATAAAGCGCTGCTGTATTCATATAATCATTTATATAAACAGCCAGAACATTGAAGAAAGCCCAGAATGGCAACCAGAAAAAAACTCCAAGCAGAACAATAAAAACCAGAAACTTAATATTTGAAAGCGCCTCACCCATATCTTTAAATTTTTTCTTTAGTGTAACACCTTCAATTTCACGTGGGGGTTCTTTATAAAAAAAGACTGTTATTAAGAACATCAATCCAACTGCTGCGGCTGCTGTGTAAAAAACATTATCCCAAGATGAACCCCGAAGTTTTCCCATCACGATCGGACCAAATGAAGCACCAATATTTACCATCCAATAAAATATTCCAAAACCAAGTGATTTATTTGTTGAATCAGTAGTTGCTCTTACCGTAGCCGAGATAAGTGGTTTGAAAATACCAGCTGCAAACCCAATGCATAACATTGTTAAAGCAATCCCTGAAAACGATTTGGTTACTATTAATAAAAGAATTGAAGGTAAGTATGCAAGGTAAGCAATTATTAAAACCTTCTTAAAACCAAACCTATCGGCAAAGGTTCCTGAGAATAAAGGAATGAGATAAGAAAAAGCCAAAAATATACTTTGAACAATACCAAGATCTCCTTTTGAATATCCAAGCTGCTGGAGATAAATTCCAAAGCCCATGTAGATTCCATAATAAGCAAATCTCTCTAGGACTTCTATTCCGTTTGCTATCCAGAAAACTTTTGGGAATGAGGTTCTGTTTTTCATATGTGAAATTGCCTTTTAGTGAATTGATATCGTTTAATAGATTTTATGTGTAAAGGAATTTAAGAAAAATAATTTTATTATATCTTTTAAAGTACTTAAGTTTGGAACAACAATTTATTATAGTGATTTGTGATCTTTTTAAGAAATAACTATAACTCAATTACACAAAACTTTTTTACTCTCCTGAAATTTATCTTTCTAACTACTGAATGCAATAATCAAAAGTAATAATGAATTTTTAATTACCAAAGGGTATGACAATGCATGAATCTCAAGATAACCAAAACCTGTCGGGATTGCCGTCAAATGCTTATAAAGAATTAGAACCCGGCGAAGAATATAAACCGGTAATGCCTCCAGACAGGAATGTCCCCGAAATAAGTTTCTACTCTGTAATATGGGGAGTTATAATGGCTGTTCTTTTTTCTGCTGCTGCAGCTTATTTAGGTTTAAAAATAGGCCAGGTCTTTGAAGCTGCTATTCCTATTGCAATAATGGCAGTAGGGTTATCTGCGGCTACAAAAAGGAAAAATGCACTTGGTGAAAATGTAATTATACAATCTATCGGATCTAACTCCGGTTTAATTGTAGCCGGAGCAATCTTTACTATCCCCGCTTTATTCATACTAAGTTTGAATGTTGAATTTTATAAAATCTTTTTAGCTTCTCTTTTCGGAGGGATTCTCGGCATT
>CAZECH010000080.1:0-9529 GCA_964510675.1 uncultured Ignavibacteriaceae bacterium | reverse complement strand
AATACAGTTAATTGATTGAAAATGAAATGAGATTTTTGTTATAATCATAGTAATAATCATTTGATTTATTCCAGATATAATTCCACTTTGTTTCAAGTGCAAATCCTTCTAATATAAATCCCAGGTTAAAATTTATTGCGGCACCCAGTACAAACAGATCATCTTCACGGAAAAAATCCTTTGAATTACCATTTAAATCTGCGGCAGGTAATGAAGTAAAATTTCTTGATAAATATTTTGTTTCTATTCCAAAGCTAAAGTCTTCGTTTACCATTTGAGTAAATTCAATTCCTGATGAAAATCCTTCATTTGAATAAATATTATTAAAGATTTCTTCCTCATAATAAACATACTCATCGTTGGTTAAGTATCTGCTTTCTTCAGTTAAATTTTTTCGTAATTCAAAATAAAGGGCTAAACCCGACTGCTCGGACAGAACCTGGTAAATGCTTGAAATAATTTTAAACTGTGAAGCATTGTCAGCATAACCAGGTTCATTATATGTATCAAAATATTTTTTATAGTTGAATTCACCACCTGCAGTTAATGAAGTCCCGGTTTCAAATTCTGATATCCATCTTAAAAATGTTATATGCTCATAATGTGAAAAAAGAGAAAAATTCTTATAGTTATTTCCTTTAAAGAGATAACCGGCAACTAAATAATTGCTGTTGAATATAGATTGCCTGTAATTGATGTAAGCGGATAATTGATTGAAGTCATAGATCTTAAAATCATCTTTATTATTTCGCAAAGAAAAATTTATTCCGGCATTAAGAGGATTCTCATCAATTGAGAATAGATGTGTCTCGACTATCCCAATACGATGAGAGTTTGAATTTTTGAAACTATATTTTTGATAGCTGCTAAGGTTGCCTTCATAATATACCTGGATATTATTCAAATTAGTTTCAAAATTATAAGCAGATGCTAAAGAGAAACTGTTTATATAATCTTCGGTATTTTCATAATTATTGAAAATGTTATCATCGAAGTAACCTTCATAAGAAATAGAAAAATCTGTTTGAGCCAAAGTAACAGCAGAAAAAAAAGCAAGGATAAAGCTTAATGCCGGTAAAATAATTTTGTTAGACATGAATTACCTACCGTTACCATTAGAATTATTATTACCGTTTTGTCTTCCGCCATGCCTGCCGCTTCCAGCCTGCGTTCCATGTCTCTTTCTCAGCTTATTAAAACTCATTCCGCTCTGTCTCGTATCACAAATTCCATCACCATCTTTGTCAATAAAAACATCTTTCCCTTTTGATTTGAGTTTTTGATTTTTAACCGGATTGTCTTTTGGACCTATGCTTTTTTGAACTTGTTTCATTTCATCCTTTTGTACCTGGATTTGATTCTTCAAGTTTTTATCTTTTACATTTGAAGTATCCTGTTGTGCCAGGATAAATGTAAAGCCGGAAAATAAAATCAATATTGTTATAAATGTTTTCATACTTACCTCCATATAAATAATCCCAAAACTGATGCCATCTGAATTCCTTCTATTTCGCTGTTAAAGTTTATTTTAAGTTAATTTCAATTCGACTAAAATGATTTTATACGACTATATTGTCGAATCGTATTGTAAAATTTATATTCCAAACATCTTTTTTATTGGTGTATATTGCTTCTGTTAAATCTGAATTTTTAATAATTTTTGCCCGGTAAAAAAAATCATTATAGATAATTCAAAAGTAATGCAAACCACTTATAACCTGGATTTCAGGCTGTTTGATAGTTTTCCCGATATGTGCTTTATTCTTGATAAAAGGGGAATTGTTGAAGATATAAACATCTCAGCAAGAATTAAACTGGATATAAATTGGAAAGGAGAGAAAGAACACCAGTTTATAGACATTGTTGAAGATAATTTTAAGGATAGTGCTCAAAAAGAAATACTAAAATGTTGTGAAGAATATAAAAGCAAAATTATCGAATCTAAATTATTATATGGTAAAAACTCTTTCGATGTTGAACTGTTAATAGCCCCATACACCTATCTGCCGGAAAATGGAAAAAATGAACATTTAATTATACTTGCCAGAGATATTACAGAAAGCAGAAAAAAGGAATTAGACCTTCTGCGTTTTTATAATATTGCAGAGAAGACAGTATTCCCTTTGCAAATAACAAGTCTTGAAGGTAAAATGCTTTACGTGAACCCTGCTTATGAAGCTGTAAGCGGATACACAAGAGATGAGCTTATAGGAAAAAATCCACGGGTTTTTGGAAGTGGAAAACATTCCAAAAGTTTCTGGACAAACATGTGGGAAACAATAAGGAGTGGTAAAGTATGGGTTGGTGAAGTGGAGAATAAAAGAAAAGATGGTAATCCATTCTATGCTCAGCTTCTTATCTCACCTATATTGAACAGCAAAGGAAAAGTTTTTGGATTTTTTGGTGTTCACCGGGATCTTTCCGAAAAAAAACTTCTGGAGAAACAACTTATTCATTCACAAAAAATGGAAAGCATTGGAACACTTGCTGCAGGTATTGCTCATGAAGTTGGAAACCCGCTTGCTTCTATTTCGGCACTTGTGCAGGTTATACAAAGAACAACTGAAGATTCTTTTGTAAATGAAAAAATCGGGTTGATTAAAAGCCAGGTTACAAGAATTTCAAAAATTATCAGGGACCTTGTTGATTTCTCACGACCTTCTGATTATGAATTGAGGATGATTGATATTAATCAGAACATAATTGAGGCAGTTAACATTACGAGAGTAGGTGCCAAAGCAAAAGATGTTAATTTTGATTTTAAGAAGAATGAGAATATTCCTTATCTCCCTCTTGTTGCCGATCAGATTGAACAGGTATTTATTAACATCCTTTTAAATGCAGTTGATTCTTTTGCAGAACCAATTGCCCTTAACAAAAAAGAAAAACAGATTACTATTACAACAGAAATAAGGGATGATTTCGTTCACATAAGTTTTTCCGATAATGGAAGTGGGATTAAGGATGAGCATCTTATAAAAATATTTGAACCGTTCTTTACAACTAAGAAAGAAGGGAAAGGAACAGGGCTGGGACTTTGGGTTAGCTATGGTATTGTTAAAAGCTTCCAGGGAGATATAATTGTAGAAAGCAAACTCGGTGAAGGAACAACATTTGTAATTTCTCTACCTACAAATCCTAAATAGAGGTTAATATGCAGGAAAAAATTTTAGTAGTTGATGATGAAGATATTATAAGAGAGTCGCTTTCTTTTATACTTAAGAAGGAAGGCTATTCGGTTGAAGAAGCTGCTAACGGTAAGCTTGCTTATGATAAGATTAAAGAAGATTCATTTGATCTTGTGATCAGCGACCTTGAAATGCCGGTGATGAAAGGAACCGAGCTTCTTGAAGAAATAAAAAAGCTGGATATAAAAACTTCAGTGATAATTGTAACCGCATTCGGCTCGCTTGATACAGCAATTAAAGCTCTTAGAAATGGTGCAAGCGACTACATTCTTAAACCTGTCGAGTTTGATGAACTTCTGATAAAAATAAGAAGAGTTTTTGATACTAAACATATTCTTCTTGAGAACAGGATCTTACGAAGTGAAATTCAAAGAAATTATGATTTTGAAAATATCATTGGTAAAAGTCCTGCAATGAAAAGTATTTATCAGATGATAAAAACAGTTGCTGAAACCGACAGCACAGTTCTTATAACCGGTAAGAGCGGAACCGGAAAAGAACTTGTTGCGAGAGCTCTTCATCATCATAGTAAGAGAAAAAATAAAACTTTTATAGCTCTTAACTGCGGAGCAATTACGGAAAACCTGATTGAAAGTGAATTGTTTGGTCATAAGAAAGGAGCCTTTACCGGTGCTGTTTCCGATAAGGAAGGTTATGTTAAAGCTGCCGAAGGAGGAACATTATTTCTTGATGAGATTAGTGAACTGCCGCTACTTCTGCAGGTAAAATTTTTACGAGTTCTTCAGGAAAAAGAATATACTCTTGTCGGAACTACAGTTGCTCTCCCTGTTAATGTAAGATTCATTGCTTCAACTAACCGTGATCTTAAAGAAGAAATTAAAGCTGAAAAATTCAGAGAAGATCTTTATTACAGATTGAATGTAATTGAAATAAATCTACCTACTTTACAGGATAGGGCAGAAGATATACCTCTGCTTGCAGATCATTTCCTGAATAAATATCGAACTGAAATGAACAAGAACATTAAAGGAATTGATAACCAGGCAATCCGTGCCCTGATGACTCATAAGTGGAAAGGTGAAGTTCGGGAACTTGAGAATATTATTGAACGGGCAGTTATCTTTTCTTCCGATGATTTTATTTCTCTTAAAGATCTTCCTCCAAATTTTCATCATCATGGTGATGTTCCGGGATCTTTAACATCAGGCTCTCTTGAGGATGCCGTAAGGAATTATGAAAGAGATTTAATATTAAAAGCACTGGAGAGTAATGAATTTAATAAAGAAAAAACAGCAGAAGTACTTCAGGTAGGATTATCAACTCTATACCGGAAGCTTAAAGAACTTGATATAAAATCCTGATAAGCTGTTATCCAAGTTCAAGTTCAAGGGCAAGTGAGAGAGTTACAAGGTTTTACTTTTATTAGTCTTGTTCTTGTTCATCCAATTCCTTTCTTAAATTTAAGATTTTGAATTTTCATTCCTGAGAATACTTGCTGAATATAAATATTGTAGTTATGTAACACTTCTCCAAATGAATAAGAAAACAAACATTTGATTGTTGAAAATATGATCACTGTTCATCCATTGATATGGCACACAAATGGGGTATTATGGATAAAGGGTGTAGTACATCCGTTATTGAAATTTATGAAAATGAAAAAAATAGTTTTATATAGTCCCGATTTTACTTTTAATCTTAGCCTGCTGATGTACTTGCAGTCTAACTACAGCATTACTACAACTACGGATATAGATGATTTAAAAGCAATTTGTTCAAGTTTTATTTGCGATTTAATAATACTTGATGCACCTCCATCAAAAAATATGGAAGAACTTTGCAAAGAGCTTAAACAGCTTAACCATGGAACACCCATAATTTTATTATATGTTTTCGATAACAAATTGAAAGCTTTTGACGAGAACATAAGGAAATATGTTAATACAGTATTTTATAAACCATTCGATCTTGAAAATGTAACACGACAGCTTTCTATGCTAACAAGTTGACCGGATGGTAAATAACCAATAAGGTGTTATGAGTAACAAAAATATTCTAGCGCCGGTCGATTTTTCAGCCAATTCAGTACAGGCATTTGATTTTGCCCTGCAATATGCACAAGAGCATAAAACTACAATTCACCTTCTTCATATAATTGATCCTTCTTTTAATGAGAGCAAATCCGGTTTTTTTGATGAAGTTTTCATAATGAAGGAAAGAATGCGCAATGCAAATGAAGAGCTGAAAAAATTTGTTAATGAGATTCCTCATCCCGGTGTTGAGATTGTTGAAAGTCTCAGGATAGGCAAACCTCATGAACAAATTTTGAACTATGCGGTAAAAAGCAGAATTAATTTAATAATCATTGCCTCACACGGATGGACTGCAAGGTATAGTCTGGCTACAGGAAGTGTAGCAGGAAAAATTATTGAACTTTCTAATATTCCTGTAATTTGTTTAAGAACAAGTAGCTCATCCCAAAAAAGAAGCAATTCCATTATCCATAATACCATGGCTGAGAACTGGGTCGGTTAAAAAGTTGAAAGAAATATAAGGAATATTAAAATGCGTATTCCCGGAGAATTGGAGAAATGCCGTCTTTACATCGAGTCCCATTCAAAAGAGAATGGAATCGGGAAAAAAAGATTACGCGGCGGGCCATGTATAACTATTTCCAGGGAAACCGGTACAAGTGCGAAATTAGTCAGTGAAGAGTTAGTTAAACTCTTTAATGAGAATATTATTGAAAAATCATCCGGCTGGACAATCTTTGATAGGAACCTTATTGAAAAAGTTCTTGAAGATCATCATTTACCCAGTGCGCTTAAAGATCTTATGGAAGAAAATAAAATATCTTTCTTCTCATCTATGCTGAATGAAATGTTAAGCGGTTTGCCAGGACAATGGACGCTCATTCACAAAACAAGTGAGACAATTCTTCAGCTTGCCTCTTTAGGTTATGCAATAATCATCGGCAGGGGGGCTAATATTATAACTTCTCATTTGAATAATACATTTCATGTTCGCCTTGTAGCTCCGTTAAGTGATAGAATAAAAAATTTTGCCGAACTTCATGGGATAGACTATAAAACTGCAAGAACGATAATTGAACAACATGATGCTTGCAGAAAGAAATACGTGTATTCTGTATTCAACAGGAAAATTGATGATCCGTTTTTATATAATCTTGTGATTAATACAAAAGGATTAAGTAATAATCAAATAGCAGGAATTATCGGTTCATCTGTAATAAGTAAATTTGATGTACCGATAAAACAAGCAGAACATAAAGAATTTTTATCAATCTAAAATCTTAAATTACACTATCTTTGGTTGAGATTTTTTTATGGGGTGATGATGTTCTCAATACTGAAAAAAACCTTTGATTTTTCTCTCTATTAAGAGATTTTATGAAGAAATTCAGGCTCTAAATGTTGTTTTTATTGTGTTTACTTCGGCATAAGCTTTGAATTTGTTGTTGAAATTTTCAATACTTGTAATTGGAATTGGTGTTAAATAAAATAGTAAGGAAAAATCATGAAAAATCTGCTTGTATATCTCAGTTTCATATTCACAATTGTTTTCCTTTTCGGTTTTGCTTATTCATTTAATCCGGAGAGTAATGATGGAAAAACAATTTTTGTCGAAAATAAATGTAACTCCTGTCATTCAGTTGAAGCAGCTTCTATAGAGGGAAAAAAGAAAGATGCAGTTGATCTTTCAAAAGTTGGTGATAAGTATAACACTGAATTTCTTGCGAAATACTTGGTAAAGAAAGAAAAAATAGATGATAAAGATCATAAGATAGCTATGAAAGGAACAGATGAAGAAGTAAAAGTTTTAACCGAATGGCTGGCTTCATTAAAATCTAAAAAAGAATAAAAGAATTTACTGTTTTACGGATATTTTATAATGTTGATTGATATCGCCAGGCAATCTCGAAAAAATCAGAATGTAAATAGATTTTTTTTGCTCACCTTTCTAATTACGTTTCTTGCTTTTAGTTTATATGGTGATTTATTTGCACAGAGTAATGATGATTGCCTGGTGTGTCATGAAGACCAAAGTCTTTCAATGGAAAAAGAAGGGAGAGAAATCTCCCTTTTTGTTGATGCCGGTAAATTAAAAAGTTCTACTCATAACAACCTCTCATGTGTATCATGTCATGTGGGCTTTAACCCCGATGAATTTCCACACAAAGAAAATATTCAGCCGATAGACTGCAAATTATGTCATAAAGATGCTCCAACAAAGCATCAGTTTCATCCGCAGATACTTAAAACAAAAAGTTCAAATGGTTCAATTGATGTGTCTTGTAAAAATTGTCATGGTACACACGATGTTAAATCTAGGAAGACAACACAAAGCAAATGGAATTCAACCAGACTTACTGAATCTTGCGGAGACTGCCACAAGGAAGTTATAAATGTATATAAAAACTCTCAGCATTATCTTGCATTTAAAGAAGGGTTAAAAGGTACCCCCAATTGTATAACCTGTCATAGCAGCCAGATAGTTAAAACATCAGAAGGCAGAAACCCGGTTGAGCTTAAGCTCGCACAGGAAAAACTTTGTCTATCATGCCATCTTGATAATCCTGAAATAAAAGCAAGGACAATTCCATCAGCAGGATTTATAGCTTCTTATGAATCAAGTATTCATAGAGTTGCGCTATCAAATGGTAATTCAAATGCTGCGGGCTGCGTTGATTGTCACTCCAGCCATAATGTTAGAAATGGATTTGATCCTTCTTCCAGTGTTTTCAGAATGAACATCCCAACAACATGTGGAAAGTGTCATGCTGAAATAACAAAGGAATATAATGAGAGCGTGCACGGTATATCTGTTATGAAAGGGAATAAAGATGTTCCAGTCTGCACTGATTGCCATGGTGAACATGATATTTTAAAACACACTGATCCCCGGTCACCCGTTGCTTTTAAGAATGTTTCGGAACAGGTTTGTTCACCCTGTCATAGTTCTCTAAAGCTTTCTGAAAAGTATGGAATAAGCACTGATCGATTCAAAACTTTTTCAGACAGCTATCATGGGCTTGCTTTAAAGGGAGGTTCTATAGCTGTAGCAAATTGTGCAAGTTGTCATGGAATACATAATATTAAATCGTCGAGTGATCCTACTTCGATGGTTAATAAAGCAAATCTGGTAAAAACCTGCGGTTCGTGTCATCCTGGTGCAAATAAGAATTTTGCACAAGGGAAAATTCATTTAACATATGAAAAGAAAGATGACCCTCTGTTATACTGGATATCCACCACTTACATCATTTTAATTTTTACAGTTGTCGGTGGAATGTTTATTCATAATCTTTTAGATTTTATCCGAAAATCAAAAATCAAAAAATTGAAACAAATGGGGTTAATAAGAACTGAGTTCCATGGGCATAGTCTCTATCTCCGAATGAATTTAAATGAGCGTATACAACATGGTTTAATGGCTTTAAGTTTTATAATACTTGTTATTACAGGTTTTATATTACGCTTTCCGGATGCATGGTGGGCCAGACATATAAGAGATATAAGTACAGATGCATTTGAATATCGAAGTTTGCTACATAGAATTGCAGCTGTAGTTATGATTGGAATTAGTTTATACCATATAGTGTATATTTCCGTTACAACCAAAGGCAGACAATTAATTAAAGATCTTTTACCAAGATATGAAGATCTTAAAGATGCGATTGGGATTGCAAAATTTAATCTTGGTTTATCTAAGGAGAAACCGAAATTAGATCGGTTCAGCTATATTGAAAAAGCAGAGTATTGGGCTCTCATTTGGGGAACGATAATTATGTCTTTAACCGGTATAATAATGTGGTTTGATAATACTTTTATAGGTTTGTTAACGAAGCTTGGTTGGGATGTTGCCCATACAATTCATTACTACGAAGCCTGGCTTGCCATGCTTGCCATAGTTGTATGGCATTTCTATTTTGTAATATTTAATCCTGATGTTTATCCAATGAATACAGCCTGGTTGACTGGCAAAATTCCGGAAGAAGAGATGAAGGAGGAACATCCTAAAGAATATGAAAGAATTTCCTCGGATAAAGATAAAAATCAATAATCTGAATGTCCTAAAATAGAGAAGGACTTAATTTTTAAAATGTACAGGAGAGTAAGATATGACAAACCGGAAAAGATTTTTATTATAAATTTCCTAAACATCTTTTTAATTTTTCTACTTACTCCTTCTTTATACTCTCAGGATAATAGTGATTGCCTGATGTGCCATGAAGATAATTCTTTAACCGGCACAAGGAATGGTAAAACTATTTCAGTTTTTGTAAATGAAAAAAAATTATCTTCATCAGTACATTCAGATATTGATTGTATATCCTGCCATGTTGATCTTGAAGGAAC
>CAZECH010000079.1:0-9709 GCA_964510675.1 uncultured Ignavibacteriaceae bacterium | reverse complement strand
AATTACCAGATCAGCCCCTTCTATATCTTTATAGTTATTTGATCCTGTAACATTAACATCAAAGCCATCTACTCTTGCAGCTTCAGCTATATCTAATGTTTTACCCTGTGGCAAATCTTCAACAATATCGAACAATATAACATCACCGAGTTGTCTTAATGCAGTAAGTTGAGCAAGCACTCCACCAATCTGGCCCCCGCCGATTAAAGCAATTTTTTTTCTGGGCATTTTATTTCTCCCTGAAATTTTTGAGTAAATATCAAAACTAAAATATAAATGTATTGTGCGAGATGCAACGCGAAATTGTAAGTTCTCCTTAGGAGTCCTTTGGACAAATTCAAGTGATGAATGAAGTTAAAAAACTTTAAACTTCTTGAACTTAAACTTGAACTTGAACTTCGGGTTGGGCTATCTTTAGGTATGAAAAAAATTACTGTAATTGGCGCAGGTAATGTTGGAGCAACAACTGCACAAAAACTTGTTGAAAAAGAACTTGCAGAAGAGATAATCCTTCTTGATGTCCTGGAAGGAATTCCGCAGGGGAAAGCTCTCGATATTCTTCAAAGCAGTCCTGTTGAGTCTTTTAATTCAAAAATCCGGGGAACTAATAATTATATTGATACAAAAAATTCCGATTTAATTGTTATTACTGCAGGACTTGCACGTAAGCCCGGAATGAGCAGGGATGATCTTCTTTTTGCTAATGCTGATATTGTAAAATCAGTTACTGAAAAATCTGTTGAACAATCTCCGCAGGCAATAATTATCGTTGTCTCAAATCCTCTTGATGTTATGGCTTATGTTGCATTTAAAGTGAGCGGTTTTGAAAGACACCGTGTAATTGGAATGGCAGGTATTCTTGATACTTCACGTTTCAGAACTTTCGTTGCTGCAGAACTGGATATTTCTGTTAATGATATTGATGCTATGGTTCTTGGAGGACATGGAGATTCAATGGTTCCTTTAGTAAGATATACAACTGTAAGCGGCATTCCTCTAACTGAGTTTCTTTCTAAGGAAAAAATTGAAAAGCTTGTTGACAGAACCAGAAAGGGAGGAATTGAGATAGTTAATTATCTTAAAACAGGAAGTGCCTATTACGCACCTTCTTCTGCTTCTGTAGAAATGGTTGAAGCTATTGTGAAAAATAAAAAACGGATTCTGCCATGTTCAATTTTTCTTAAAGGTGAATATGGTTTGGAAAATGTTTTCTGCGGTGTCCCAATTAGATTAGGTGGTGGGGGAGTATTAAATGTTATAGAGCTTAAACTACTTCCTGAAGAACTAAGTGCGTTAAGGAAATCTGCAGAAGAAGTTAAAGCAAATATTAAGAAGCTTAAGATTTGAAATTGATTAATGAATAATTTCAGACAAAGGCTCATCTGCCTTCGGTTGAGAATAACTGAATGAATACTAGTTCATTTTCATGATGAGAATTGTTTCTGTACCTGTTGGTGTTACGTTGAATTTCAATTCATCCATATAAATTTTCATTAAATACAAACCTCTGCCGGAATCTTTAAGCAGATTTTCAGGATCTGTTGGATCGGGAACTTTGGAGGGATCAAAGCCGGTACCTTCATCTTTAATCTTTATGGTTACATATCCATCCTTTACAAAAACATCTATGTTAACTTTCTTCGAAGGATCACATTTGTTAGCATGGACAATTGCATTTGTTGTTGCTTCAGTAACAGAAAGCATCAACCCGCTCATTTTATCCTCATCAATACCTAAATCTTTAGCAAAATAGTTTACAAACTCCTCTGCAGTTATCAGATTATTCGGGTCGCTTTCTAATTCAAGCTGATAATGATCCAGTGCCAAGATTTACCTGAAAAATTTTTCGCTTTAAGATAAGAAAAAATATTTGCATTTCAATTTAAAAACTCCAGTTCATTTGCATTGTTAGATTGGTTTGTTCCTGATTAATAAGTTTATTTATTGTTATAAATTCATACCAGCCATAAATTCTCAAATAGAGAACATCTTTTATTAAAAGAAAGATTTCCATAAGTGGTCCGCGGCTTAGATAATCGGAATCAAGAATTTTTTCTTTTTTGCTGTAGTTAAATGTTTTTAATGAAAAATATCTCAGCCCTAAAGAGAATAAGATACCTCTGATATTTACAGTTAATTTTGGTTCACCATAAATTTCTTCAAGAAATCTTGTTGGCCTTTCAGAAAATGAATTCCATTTAAAATCTCCCTGCTCGGAAAGTTTGAGATATCCATAAGCATTAAAGTAGAAATTTTTAAAGATGGTAATATTCGATGAATCAATTGCTGTGAACTGCCTGAAAGAAAAACTTTTGTAGTTTGGATTAAGATCTTCAAAATCATAAACAGTATAATTTGCTGAGACTTCAAATGTATTTGAGGAACTGACATTTTTTCCAAAATAATTGCCGCCGGATGCAAACTTTAAAACCCTGTTAATATTATTGTTTGAACTTTTTTCCGAATAGAGATAAACTATATGGCTGTATGTTCCTTCAGCATTTACAAATGTTTCAAAAAATGGAGTTAAAAGTTTTGAATATCTTAACCTGAAAATTGAGAGTATTTCATCCCTGTCGTCAAAGTTCTCACCACTTGGTGTATCATATCGCAGTTTATTCTGAAGCAGGCTGAACGATAATTTGTCTGTACGTGAAAAATTGAAACTACCATAAAAAGCAAGTGAAGCTCTTGTTGAATTATTATTTTTCTGGCTTTCCTGTCTTGAGCGTTCTTCAAAATCAAAGAGATTACTTCCTTCATAATTTTTAGTAATGTTTTTTTCATCTCTTTCAGATACTATTGCTCTTAAACCTCCCGAGAAAAAATCCGAGTAATAACTTATGTTTGATTCAAATTCTATTCTTAATTCATTTATTCTTGTATCAAATACTGAAGTTGAATTTACTGATGGCTTGTAACGCGTATCTTTATCAATCTCTCTCCAGGTTACTTTGCCAAGTGCATCAAGAGTAAAAATATCAAAAAAATTTCCAAAGCGGATTTTGTCTTCTACAAGATACCCTGTTTCATTCCTTCTCTGTATATTATTAGTGATATTAAAATCCTCTGCCGTTTGCTGATCCGCTTTATAATAAAAATCTTTCCTGTTTTGAGTAAACCTTGCACTGAAAATATTTGCTACATCCTTATCAAAATTATTATCTATGATTAAGCCCAGATATCGAATAAGATTTCTTCTTGGTGAAATATCGTCATTCCTGAATTTTAACTGGGACGTAAGATGAAAATCGGAGATTTCCAATTCATTTGCGGAACCTTCAATGCCATATAAAAAGCCGTAATCATTTTCTCCTATCTGTCTGTTGTTTGAATAACCTGCAAAAGGAGAAAAGGATAAACCAGGTTGAGGGGTGTAAAGGGTAAATAAAGAAGCGTTTGATATTGATGCCTGATTTATTTCAATCGTTCTGTCATCCGAAAGTATCCTGCTCTCAGCAGAAATTCCTAATCTTATTTTTTCTGTAAGATTATATGAAGATAAAAGAGAAAACCTTTGATCATCCCGTATATTGTTTTGTCCCGTCTTTACAAATTTTGAATTAAAACTTTCTAATATATTAAAATTAAACTCACCAAATGTTTTGTTAAAAATTAATCCTGTATTAAGAGAATAAGTGTTAAGCTGTTTATCAAATGATGTTGATAAAATATTAACCGGCTTTTCTGGGTATATGAATTCAAGACTGTCAACAGAACTTTGTGGAAATATTGGAAGAATGAACAGAACAAAAATAAATAAAAAATATTCGGTTTTTCTTCTCATCTGTTTCTAAATGTTAAAGAATATAATCTGCTGATACTATTAGGATCTGAACTATTACCGGAATAAGTTGAAACTCTCCAATAATAAACTTTGTTAACCTGCAATGGCGGGGGATTAAAATCAATTTTTAAAGTATCATTTACAATTGATGAAGAAACTGTTGTACTCCATATTTCATCAAAAAATTTATTTGTTTGAAGCCCGATTCTGTAGTTTGTGGGAACATCAATTGCAGTTATAATAAATTGATTAAAGAATTCTACTGTTACATTATCAGCAGGAAAGATCACTTCCGGTATTTCAAGAATAAGATCATTCACATCACTGGTTTCATTACTCAATAATCCGCCTTTATCTTTTGCTTTAACTTTGTAATAATAATTTAAATAGAATTCAAGGTTTAATGTATCAGTAAAGTCGGCTCTGTTAGTAAAACCTATAAAGTTAGTGCTGTCCGCTGCAAAACCTGCAGAAGTGCTTCTGTAAACATTATAACTTTCAATGTCTGTTTCTTCATTCTGAACCCAGTTTAAGTAAACTGAAATATCTCCATTCCAATTTCTTGCATTTATTTCAATACCAAATGGTCTTAAAGGATTATACCTGTTTACAGGGGTTGCAGAAATCTCATCTGAAAAACCACTTTCAATATCCCACAGATTAATTGCTCTTACTTTATAAAAATAAGTTGTATCGTATTCAAGTGAATCATCGAAGAAAAAATTATCATCAGCAAATGCAATCATAACCGGCTCAGTAAATTCTGTCCTGCGATAAATATTATATCCTTTAATTCCGGGTTCGGAATTTGATCTCCAGTCAATTGTTATTTCTCCATCTGATGCGTAATAAACTCTTAATCCAGTAGGAACAGCAGGCGGGATTCCCGGGTCATCAATCATTTCTGCAGAGCGTTCACAGCTAATATAAATTATTGAAAAGTAAAGAATGAATAATATATTTCTGAATGGTTTCAAACAGGATAACAGATATTTGAGTTATATGTAAAATAGAGAGTTTAATTTTTATTTAAAAGTGTAAATATCAACCTATTAAATAAAATACTATGTAAAAATATTGGATAGAGTGACCAATTGAAGAATAACAAGGTAGTGTTGTTTAAATTGACTATCAGGCATTTTTTGGATAATTTTGAATCACAATTATCAATTTTTTTTAATAATGATCATTGAATATCTCCCTATATTTATTGTTTTTGGTGTTGCAATAATTTTTGCAGCCGCAACGGTTTTTTCATCTGGAATATTTGGACCCAAAAGGCCAAATGCTGAAAAACTCTCAACTTATGAAAGCGGTATGAAACCGGTTGGAACAACAAGTGAGAGAGTTTCGATAAAGTATTATTTAATAGCGATGTTTTTTATAATTTTTGATCTGGAAGTCGTATTCGTTTATCCATGGGCTGTTCAGTTTAAAAAATTATTTAATGAAATCGGAATTTCTGTTTTTATTTCGATGTTTATTTTCCTGGTAGTGCTTGAGTTAGGATATTTATACGCATATAAAAAAGGTGGTTTTGGATGGGATTAGAAGCCAGATTAAAACAGGATGGATTTTTTACTTCCACAGTAGATGCCTTGGTTGCATGGGCAAGAAAAAGCTCTGTATGGCCAATGCCGATGGGAATTTCCTGCTGTGCAATTGAAATGATGGCATCAGGTGATCCGAAATATGATATTGCAAGATTTGGTTCTGAAGTAATGAGATTTACTCCGCGTCAATCGGATTGCATGATTGTAGCAGGAACTGTTACTTATAAAATGTCTCACGTTGTCAAGAAAATTTATGATCAGATGCCCGATCCGAAATGGGTTATTGCAATGGGGGCTTGCACTTCTTCCGGTGGTATGTACAGATCATATTCAGTTGTTCAGGGTATAGATCAGTTTATGCCTGTTGATATTTATCTTGCAGGTTGCCCTCCTCGTCCTGATAATTTATTAAATGCACTTATGCAGATTCAGGAAAAAATCGGTAGGACAAAAGCAAGGGATTTTGGTGACAACCCTCTTCCACAATTACCCGTAATTCAAAATAATTAATATATGGATTTAAAAGAGTTAATCAGTCAAAAACTTAAGGCTCAGTTTCCTGAAGTTGATTTTGAAATTACTGATTATAAAGATCAAACAGCAATTACATTTGATAGAAAAAATATTGTCGGAGTCTGTTCATTTTTAAAAAAGGACAATGATCTTCAGTTCATGTTGTGTGAAGATATTACGGCAATTGATTGGGCAAGCCTGCCTGCCGGCAGGCATGGAAGAAAAAACAGGTTTACCGTTGTATATCATATTTTTTCTTTAAAATTAAATTCCAGGTTAAGATTAAAATCTGATATTGATGAATCAGACCTGTCTGCCGACAAGGCAGGATGTAATATAGATTCAGTTTCTTCTGTTTGGAAAACTGCGGATTGGCATGAACGTGAGACTTATGATATGTACGGAATTAATTTTAACAATCATCCTGATTTAAGAAGAATGTATATGCCGGAAGAATTTGAATATCATCCCTTAAGAAAAGATTTCCCGTTGATGGGTATTCCCGGTTCTTTACCATTACCTAAGAAATAAAATTGATTTTGTATGGAGAAGATTAAAACAAAAGAAGAAGTTCCGGCTAAAATCCTGCAAGCTCTGTTAAACCAGGAAACCGACATTACCATAGATAATGCTCTTGAAAATGAGATGATCCTTAATATGGGTCCACAGCATCCTGCAACTCATGGTGTTTTAAGATTGCTTCTTAGACTTGATGGTGAAACTGTTATGGCTTGTGTTCCGGAACTTGGTTATCTCCACAGGGGATATGAAAAAATGGCTGAGAACATGAGCTACTATGAATTTATTCCTCACACCGACAGGCTTGATTATCTTTCTCCGTTAGCTAATAATGTTGCCTGGGTTTTGGCAGTAGAAAAACTTGCCGGTATAGAAGCTCCGCCGCGTGCACAATACATAAGAATGATAATTTCGGAAATGACAAGGATTGCTTCTCATCTTGTAGCTATTGGTGCTCTTGCTATGGATGTTGGTGCCCTGACAGTTTTTTTGTGGACTTTAAGAGAACGTGAAAAAATTCTTGATATATGGGATATACTTTGCGGCGCTCGTTTTACAAACAGTTATACCCGTATTGGCGGTGTTGCTAACGATGCTCAGCCTGAAGCATTGGCAAAAGTAAAATGGTTCATTGAGCAGTATGAAGAAAATCTTGAGGAGTGTGAAAAACTTATCAATACCAATCGTATTTTTGTGGAAAGGCTGGATGGTGTTGGGATAATATCAGCCGAAGATGCAGTTCAAATTGGTTTTACAGGACCAAATCTCAGAGGAAGCGGAGTTGAGTTTGATCTTAGAAGAGCAACTCCTTATATGTTTTATAATGAAATTGATTTCAGGATTCCTGTATATAAAGAAGGTGATTGTTTATCAAGATATTTTGTAAGAGTCGATGAAACAAGAGAAAGTATAAAAATAATCCGCCAGATACTTGATAAAATGCCGCAGGGCGAAGTGATGGCAAATAATCCTAAAAGAGTTCTTCCTAAAAAGACTGAAATATATTCAAAGATGGAAGAGCTTATTCACGATTTTATGATTGTTAATTTTGGAATTAATCCTCCCGTTGGAGAAATTTATAGTGCAGTTGAAAACCCAAAAGGAGAGCTTGGCTTTTACTTAGTTAGTAATGGTGAAGGCCATCCGTGGAAATGTAAAATAAGATCTCCTTCTATGGTTAACCTTCAGGCATTACCAATGCTCGTAAAAGGACATATGGTATCTGATATTGTAGCAATTATCGGAAGCCTCGATCCCGTAATGGGTGAAGCGGACAAGTAGCCATTTGTCAATAATCATTTGACATTAGTCATATATTAGAAATGGAGGATTAATGAAATTAGAAGAATTACAAGTGTATCAATTAGCAATGCAAACAGCAGAAAAAATTTGGAATATTGTAATAAACTGGAATTATTTTGAAAAAGATACTGTGGGAAAGCAATTAGTTAAAGCAGCAGACTCTATTGCCTCTAATTTAAGTGAAGGTTTTGGGCGATTTTTCTATAAAGAGAATAAACAGTTTTGTTATTACTCAAGAGGATCATTATTTGAAACTAAAACTTGGATTGCTAAAGCAAATAATCGGGGTTTAATTGGAAATGAGGATTTTGAAAATTTTAAGGTTGATATAGATTTTATTGGTAAAAAACTTAATAGCTATATTAATTCAATCGGGAAAAAATCTATATCAGATTTAAATACTAATGATAAATGACAAATGACTAATGTCTAATTTCAAATTCACAGAAGAAAATCTTAAAAGAATAGAAAACGAGATAAGGAAATATCCTGTTAAGCAGCCTGCTGTTATGGCTGCATTATGGATTGCCCAGGAACAGAACGGCTGGATTTCAGGTGAGGTAATGAAGGAAGTTGCTTCTGTTCTTGAAATGACGCCCGAAGATGTTCTGGGTATTGTAACCTTCTATACGATGTATCATCAGAAACCGATGGGGAAGTATCATATACAGGTTTGTACAAATGTTTCCTGTATGCTTCGCGGCGGATATGAAATCTTTAACCAGGTAAAACAAAAATTAAATATAGAAAACATGCAGGTTAGTGAAGATAAAATATTTTCTCTTGAAGAAGTTGAATGTATGGGCTCTTGTGGTACTGCACCAATGATTGCTGTTAATGAAGATTATTATGAGAATCTTGATACCGCTAAAACAGAGCAGCTTCTTAATTCACTGAAAGACGGGAATTAATGGAAAAGATAGTTCTCCCCGATATAAAAGATCTTCATATACTAGATGTTTATCTTTCCAACGGGGGGTTTACTGCTGCTAAAAAAGCATTTGGGCAAACTACGGATGATATAATTGACCAGGTTAAAAAATCAGGATTAAGAGGAAGAGGTGGTGCTGCTTTCTCTGCCGGTTTGAAGTGGAGCTTCATGCCCAAGACAACCAGCAAACCAAAATATCTTTGCATTAATGGAGATGAAAGTGAACCGGGATCATTTAAGGACAGGCAAATTTTTGAATACAATCCTCATCAGCTTATAGAAGGAATTTTAATTACCTGCTATGCAATTGGTGCAAAAACAGCTTACGTATATATCCGCGGCGAATATCATAAATGGATTAAGCTTTTCAACAAAGCATTATCGGATGCTTATGAAAAAGGCTATGCTGGCGAAAATATGAAACAGACTTTCGGGACTGATTTCTTCTGTGATATTTTTGTACATAAAGGTGCAGGAGCTTACATCTGCGGAGAAGAATCATCTTTAATGAATTCGCTTGAAGGCAAGAGAGGTTATCCAAGAGTTAAGCCGCCTTTCCCCGCACAGAATGGTTTATGGGGGTGCCCGACTACAATTAATAATGTTGAAACTATTGCAAACATTCCCCCGATAATTAATAAAGGATGGGAGTGGTTTTCAGCTATCGGTGAACCGAAACATCCCGGGACTATTCTTTATGGCTTAAGCGGACACATTAATAATCCCGGTGTATATGAATTACCTTCCGGTACTTTGCTTACTGATTTAATTTACAAGTACGGCGGCGGGATACCCGGCAATAAAAAGATTTTGTGCGTCATTCCCGGCGGTTCTTCAATGCCCCCTTTAAGAGGAGACCAGATTGAAGGTGTTAAGATGGATGCAGAATCACTTAAAGCTGCCGGTTCTGCAATTGGTACTGCGGGTGTAATGGTGATGGATGAAGATACTGACCTTGTTAAAGTACTTGCAAGAATAGCAAAGTTCTATTACCACGAAAGCTGCGGGCAATGTACACCTTGCCGGGAAGGAACTGGCTGGATGCTAAAAATCCTCAACAGGATTATAGCAGGAAATGGTTCAACTTCTGATCTTGATCTTTTA
>CAZECH010000078.1:2675-9789 GCA_964510675.1 uncultured Ignavibacteriaceae bacterium | reverse complement strand
TTTTCGGAGGGATTCTCGGCATTTTATTCCTTATCCCATTCAGAAAATATTTTGTTAAAGATATGCATGGCAAATATCCATTCCCCGAGGCAACAGCAACAACAGAAGTTCTTATAGCTGGAGAAAAAGGTGGAAAGCAAGCTATTGTTTTAATTATCAGCGGAATTATTGGTGGTGTTTATGATTTCATAATTGCATCATTCGGGTGGTGGAGTGAAGTTTTTACAACAAGAGTATTTGCTATTGGTGAAGCTCTTGCTGATCAAGCAAAAATAGTCTTCAGAATAAATGTGGGTGCTGCTGTTACCGGATTGGGTTACATTGTTGGACTGAAATACTCTGCAATAATTTGTGCAGGTTCCTTTGTATCGTGGTATATATTTATACCTGTTGTTTCTTTTATTGGCGGCGATCTAACTTCACCATTAGGTGCAAATGTTACTCAACTAATTAAAGATATGTCGGCTGAAGATTTATTCAGAAACTATGTCCGTCATATTGGTATAGGTGGAATTGCTATGGCCGGGATTATCGGCATAATCAGATCTTCAAAAATAATTTCTTCTGCTGTTACCCTGGCAACAAAGGAAATTTTTGGGAAGAAATTATTATCGGGAGAAAAACTTAGAACCCAAAGGGATTTACCAATGAGTTTTATAGTATTAGGCCTTCTTATTACTACCATTTTTTTGTTTTTATACTTTCAACTTGGTGTTGTTAATAATTTTAATCATGCAATAGCAGGTGTTCTGGTAGTCATAATAATTTCTTTTCTCTTTACAACAGTAGCGGCAACTGCTATAGCCATAGTTGGAACTAACCCTGTTTCAGGAATGACCTTAATGACTTTGATTCTCTCTTCCATTGTTCTGGTCTCTATTGGATTAAGCGGAAATGAGGGAATGATTGCAGCATTATTAATTGGTGGAGTTGTTTGTACCGCACTTTCAATGTCTGGTGGATTTATAACTGATTTGAAAGTTGGTTATTGGCTCGGCTCTTCTCCATATAAACAGCAAAGCTGGAAATTTCTTGGAACGCTCGTTTCAGCAGCTACAGTTGGATATGTGATTTTAATTTTAAATGAAACTTATGGATTCACCGGAGAAGGTGCATTGGTAGCTCCACAGGCAAATGCAATGGCTGCTGTTATTCAACCTTTAATGGCAAATCAACCTGCACCCTGGATGCTTTACGTGGCTGGTGCTTTTATGGCATTGGTTTTAACAATGCTTAAAGTACCAGCATTAGCTTTTGCATTAGGAATGTATATCCCTTTGGAATTAAATACTCCATTATTAGTCGGTGGATTAATTGCTCATTTTGTATCTACAAGAAGCAAAGATGAAAAAATAAATAATGCAAGAAGGGAAAGAGGAACTTTAATTGCATCTGGGTTTATTGCAGGCGGAGCTTTGCTGGGAGTAATCAGTGCCATTCTGCGATATGCCGGTTTTAACTGGGTTAATACAGAATGGTTTGAATCGCACTCAGCTGAACTGTTTGCATTAGTAATGTTTACTTTAATTTGTATTTACATGATCTGGGATTCAATGAGAGGAAAACCGGAAGAATAATTTTATCGAAAATAAATTAAGATTTCCGGTTATCCGGATACAACTTCAGTCTTGTAGATTGTTTACAGTTAAAATTTAACTTCCTTAATTTTTACATCTTTTGGAACTGTTAATTTGCTGTTATCAATCTTTTCATTTTCCTTAAATACTTTTACTTCCTCCTTTACTCTGCTGCCCATACCCTCACTTTCGGATTTCATTAAAAAATTTTTATATGCCCACGTTTTTGCAGTAGTTTTCATTCCGGCAATATTAGAAACAGCCTGTGAAACTTTACATTTCTTTCCCATAACAGTTTCAGTTCCAAGATCTTTTGTTTCAGTCTTCAGAGCATCTTTCATTCCTTTAACCATTTTCTCAGCATCTTTCTCAGACATATTTTTAAATTTATCTGATAAGATGTTTTTCATCTTTGTACCTTCTTTAGTCTTCGGATCATAAGTTATTATCCAGTCGCCATCAATAATATGAACAGAACTGCTTTCCTCAACTTTATTCAGCATTTTAATATTTCTCTTTTCTGTTTTATAACTTGCCGACTTTTTACCATGTTCTGTTATATATATTTTTTCAGTTGTAGTTACATCAACACTTGAACTGGTTGTAGTTGTGGTTTTTTCGACGTAGGCAGTTTCAAATTCATATAGTCCTTTTTGAGCATTAAGTACTGAAAAAGGAAGAGTAAAAAAACTTATTAAAAACAGTTTTAAAAAGATTTTAATTGCCATTGTATACTCCTTAATTCAATATTATTGATTAGATCATACACCGGGAATATTTTGTTTACTAGCTTTATGAAATTAGCAATTAAGAAGGTAAAATGATAGAGAAGGTTTTATCTATTAAATTAAAGGATTACTAAAGAGTAATTAAATAATTTTTTCGAGATTGTTTTTCCAATTATGATAAACAGAATTATAAGCTTTTACCAGAGGTGATGAACCCTTTCACGGATATATTTATTATAAATACTTTTCACTTGTGTAATAGTCTCTTCTGAAAGAGAGGGTAAATTAACAGTACTTATATTTTCTTCAACTTGTTCTTTTCGTTTAGCACCAGGAATGGTACATGTAACTGCATCAAACATTAAAATCCATTTAAGTGCAAATTGTGTTAAACTCATTCCTGAAGGACAAATTGATTTCAACTCCTCCACAGCTTTCAGGCTTAAATCATAATCTACACCTGAAAAGGTTTCTCCTTTATCAAAGGACTCACCGTTGCGATTAAATTTTCTATGGTCTTCAGAATCAAATTCGGAATTCTTATTAAACTTTCCTGTAAGCATTCCTGAAGCAAGAGGTACTCGCGCTAAAATTCCTACTTGTTTCTTTTTTGCCTGCTCAAAAAATAACTCAGCAGGGCGATGACGAAACATATTAAATATGATCTGTACACTTTGAACATTCGGATATTCAATTGCTTTAAGAGCTTCTTCAACTTTTTCTACACTTACACCGTAGTAAAGCAATTTGCCACTTATAACAAGGTCATCAAGAATTCCAAATACTTCCGGCATATAATAAACCTGTGTGGGAGGACAATGAAGCTGAAGCAAATCAATTGCTTCTGTATTAAGGTTTTTAAGACTTTGTTCGATAAAGGATGTAAGATTTTTTTGATTGTATCCTTCTGCTGTATGAGGATCTAATCCCCTTCCTGCTTTGGTTGCAATATAAAATTTTTCACTTCGTTCTCTTTTTAATTTTGCGAGGAGCCGTTCACTTCTTCCATTTCCGTAAACATCTGCTGTATCAAAAAAATTTACTCCTAAATCCAAAGCTTTATTTAAAGCATTAAAAGATTCATCATCATTAACTTCTCCCCAGGTTCCGCCAATAGCCCAGGCACCAAAGCTTATTGCAGAAACTTCAAAATCTGTTCGCCCTAATTTCCTGTAAATCATTTATTCTCCTTAAAGCTTATAATTTAATTAATGCTTTAATAACTCCATCTTTATAGTTTGCAACAATATTAAAAGCTTCACTCGTTTTTTCTAAAGGGAATCTATGTGTAGTCATAAATTCGGGAGATATTTTCCCGCCGGCAATTAAATCAATAACAGGTTGAATTGATTTATTCTGTCTCCGAACATTTTGAATTGTTATTTCTTTACGCCTCATTTTACTTATATCAAAAGATATTCTGTCAGTTTCAGGAATACCAACAATTAATAATTTTCCCCCTGGTTTTAAAATTTCTATTGCCTGATCAAGTGCTTCCTGTTTTCCACAGCATTCAAAAACAGCATCAAATCCTTCGGGTTTTATTTTTTTCAGATTAGAAACAACATCTTCTTTATCATGATTTCCAATCCAAAATGCACCAGATTTCTTTGCTGCATCTAAGCGATAATCTAGTTTATCAGTAATAAAAATATTTTTGTAACCTTTTGCTTGTAAGGCTAACATTACTCCAAGCCCGATTGGTCCAACACCCAATACTGCAAACAAATCACCTTTAAATCTTTCTCTTAAAAGTTGAACGGCATAATATCCAATTGATAATGGTTCAACCATAGCGGCCATTTCAGCATTTATATTTTCGGGAACAACAAAACAATTCCTTTCAGGCATAATTAAATGTTGTGAAAGGCATCCATCTAATTGTCCGGGGCAACCAAGAAATTTTTGATTGAGGCAAGTATGTTCTCTCCCTGATAAACATTGCTGACATTTATGACAAGATAGTGCGGGTTCAACGGCAACAATATCACCTGCTTTTAATCTTGTTACTTTCTTTCCAATTTCCTCAACAATTGCTGAACATTCGTGACCAATAGTAAAAGGGAAATCAATTACCTGGTCACCAATCTTTCCTTCATTATAATAATGAATATCGGAACCGCATATTCCAACTGTATCAATTTTAAGAAGTACATCATCATCGTTTACTACTTGCGGCTTTGCAACTTCAACGATTTCAAATTTCTTTATTCCTGTAAGGACAACTTTTTTCATATTAAAATTATCTCTAAACTTAATTGCAATCTATTAAATTCTTAATTATGTTCTGATTAATCATAAAATTATCCAACAATGAAAACAATAGCTTTACTATTATTAGCTTTTCCAATTTTTGCCGTAACACAAATTCAGGATACAATTTCAGTTCAAACAAAATATTTAAAAATTGATTTTGTCCCTCAAACAGGAAATTATGTATTCTCCACTTTAGGAAATAAAGGTGAAGAACTGAATAAGACCGAATCTTCGGGACTTATTTTAAATAAAATTCACCAGGAAAATTACGAATTAATTTCTACTAACCCGATAGAGCTGCAAAATCAATCTGCAAATATTTTATTTGAAATCCTTGATAATAATTCCATTGCAGTTGAATGGATTCCGATTGACTCGTTTTTTTACGAGTTTAATTTTCATCTCCGCAATAATGATGAGACAAGATACTACGGAACCGGGGAAAGATTTAATTCCTTAAATCAACGCGGATATATTATTCCCAATATAACCGATGACCGTTATGGAAATAAAGGTGTGGGAACTCATAAGCCTATTCCATTCTTTATGAGTAACAGAGGTTTGGGCATTTGGGTAGATAGTTTTTCTCCGGGAATTTTTGATTTGAATGGAACCGAAAGATTTGAAACAAGAATTCAATTCAACGAAACACGATTAAGAATTGTTTTTATCGGCGGAGAAAATTTAAGTGAAATTCTAAAAGCATTTACAAATCTAACAGGAAGGCCTGCCTTGCCTCCGCCATGGGCATTTGGATTATGGAAAAGTCGTAATGTTCACCATAACCAGGATTCAGTTTATGCCGACATTGAAAAATTGCGTCAATACAAAATACCAGCTTCGGTTCTTGTAATTGATAGTCCCTGGGAAACTGGTTATAATAATTTTAAAGTAAATACTCAACAGTTCAACAACTCAGATAGTATGTTCAACCGGATTAAGGAATTAGGATTTAATTTATGCTTATGGCTTACTCCGTTTGTCAATCAAGAAAATATTTTAGACATGGATGGAATAACACAAGAGTCCAATAATTTTTCCGAAGCTTCTGAAAAAAGTTTTCTTGTTAAAGATAAAGATGGCAAAACTACTTTAAGCGATTGGTGGAAAGGTAAAGGTGGACTTGTTGATTTTACCAACCCGCAAGCTGTTTCATGGTGGAATAAGCAAATGGAAAAAATGCTTGAATATAATGTTAAAGCTTTTAAATGCGATGATGGCGAAGGCAACTTTGTTCTGGATGCTGTTTTTTATGACGGAACTCCAGCATATAAAATGAAGAACCGATACTCTCTTCTTTATGATAGCGTAATGCAGAACTTTGTAAATAAATATCTTGATGGTGATGGGGTTTTAATTACAAGAAGCGGCTACACAGGTTTTCAGAAATATCCATTTGCATGGGCGGGTGATAATCATGCTGACTTTTCTTTTGAAGATGGATTGCCCTCAGTTATTATTGCAGCACAGAATGCAGCAATGTCCGGAATTTCTCTTTGGGGAACTGATATTGCCGGCTACGCAGGAAATCAAACTAAAGAATTATTTATACGCTGGACTCAGTTTGCTGTCTTCTGTCCTTTTATGCAAGTCCATATGACTTCCAATCTTGGTCCCTGGGATTTTGGAAAAGATGCTCTTGAAATTTTTAGAAAGTATGCCATCATCAGAATGCAGCTGTTTCCATATTTATATAATGCTGTTAATGAAGCGGTGAATTCCGGGATGCCGGTAATTCGCCCTATGGCTCTTGCTTTTGAAAATGATGATGAGGCTGCTAAAAATATTTATCAATTTATGTTCGGGCCAAATATTCTTGTTGCACCAATTTACCAACCAGGAACTCATAGAACTGTTTACCTGCCTGAAGGTGAATGGATAGATTTCTGGAACGGAGAGATTTTAGAAGGCGAACAATATATTGAAGTGGAAGCACCACTTGAGAAAATTCCATTGTACGTTCGTTCAGGAGCAATTATTCATTTGCTGCCTGATGATATTCAGACTTTAGTTTTACGAAACCCGGAGATGAACGATAGCATCAAAGCGATTGATGACAGAAGAATTTTACAAGTATGGCCGGGTTCGAACGGTAATTTAAAAACCTGGGAAGAAATTTCTGCGAGTGTTTCAGAAAGTAATAATGCAATTCAACTATCTTTCTCATCAGAAATTCAACGCCCGCTCTCAATTGAGATTATGTTTAAGAAATTAGATAATTTAAAAATTGATAATGCCGAAGTTCACTATGATGAAGAAAAAAATAAAACGATTATTTCTTATTCTTCTTTTTATGGTGAAGGAATAATTGAATGGACAGAACAGTAATTGATTTTAGAGATATTCTACAAGAGTTCCATCGCAGCCAAGGATGGTGACTTTGATGTTTTCGTGAATAGTAATGTTGTTCATCTATGGTAGTCCTGTATTTATATTGAACAAAGCTCAATGATGCACTTCCATTCAAATTTTTTCAATTTTATTTAAGCAACAAAACCGCCGCAACAGCAGCAAATACAAAACCAACAATCTTTGAAAACGGTAAACCGCCGT
>CAZECH010000078.1:0-2575 GCA_964510675.1 uncultured Ignavibacteriaceae bacterium | reverse complement strand
GCCGCAACAGCAGCAAATACAAAACCAACAATCTTTGAAAACGGTAAACCGCCGTTCATAATCGCCTGATATATGGCGGGAACAACAGTTTGAACAACGATCATTAAAACAAAGAAGGTTCCTACAGTTTGCGGAGTAGTTTTTGACAGGACTGTGTTGAAAGCAATCAAGCCAATGGCTCCCAAAATTCCTGCAGCAACAGCCCATATCCAGTTTGCGGTTCCTATACTTTGTAAACTGCTGACTGCGAACGGAAAAACACATAGAAGTACAGCAGCAGCGAATACAAATGTCCCAAGATTTCCGCTTAAACCGCTTCTATTCATAAGCAGAGGCCAGATTCCAAATAAAATTCCTGCTGCTACCGATTTAATTTCCAGACTCTCCAATTAAACTCCTTTTACAATTATAATTTTAATCTAATTGCAGATTGTCTGCATTTTAAAATACAACTCATTCCATTTCAATTCTTTTTTAAACTCGGAAATTTTTGTCGAATCGTTAATCAATAAAAATTCTATCCCGGACATTTCAGCAAAGTCTTCAAGATATTCAGAAGTCAAAGCCAGGCTAAATCCCGTATGGTGAGCACCACCTGCAAGAATCCAGGCATGAGCGGCAGTTTCCAGGTTAGGTTTTGGAATCCACAATACTCTGGCAACAGGTAACTTAGGAAGTGGCTTTTCCGGAGGAACAGCATTTACTTCATTAACAATCATCCGGAGCCTGTTTCCCATATCAATTATAGAAGCATTAATAGCTGGTCCTTTGGGAGTGTTAAAAACCAAACGGGGAGGATCAGCTTTGCCGCCTATTGATAAAGAATGAATTTCCAGTTTTGGTTTTTCTTCTGCGATTGATTCACAAATCTCAAGCATATGTGCACCGAGAACTTTATTTTGTTTTGGATTAAAATGATAAGTATAATCTTCCATAAATGAAGTGCCGCCCTTTAATCCTGCTGCCATCACTTTCATAGCTCTAACAAGTGCAGAAGTTTTCCAATCGCCTTCAGCACCAAAACCGTAACCATCTGCCATCAATCTTTGAACTGAAAGTCCCGGTAATTGTGCAAGTCCATTTAAATCTTCAAAAGTTGTGGTAAATCCCTTAAAGTTTCCTTCCTGAAGAAATTTTCTTATTCCTATTTCAATCTTTGCAGCTTCGATTAAAGACTGATGTTTTTCACCATTTTTCTTAAGAGATGGAACAACATTGTACTTATCCAAATATTCAGAAATGAGCCTGTTGATTTGAGCATTCGTTGAAGCATTTACATACTTAACAAGATCACCAACTCCGTAACCATTTACAGAATAACCAAACTTCATTTGTGCTTCAACTTTATCGCCTTCTGTAACAGCAACTTCTCGCATATTATCACCAAAGCGGGCAATCTTTCCACCTTGTGCATCAAGTTTTGCACAAGCTGCTCTTGCCCATACACCTATTTTTTCCTGTACTGATTCACTCTGCCAATGCCCGACAATTACTTTCCGGGACTTATTCATTCTTGTACAAATGTATCCGAATTCCCTGTCGCCATGAGCAGATTGATTCAGATTCATAAAATCCATATCAATACTATCCCAGGGAATATCCCTGTTAAACTGCGTATGCAGATGAACGAAAGGTTTCTGTAAAACTTTAAGTCCTGCTATCCACATTTTAGCAGGAGAGAATGTGTGCATCCATGTAATCAAACCAATACAGTTTGGTGAATTATTAGCTTCGAGACAAATTTGATAAATAGCATCCGGAGTTGTTACAACTGGTTTTAAAATAATCTTAACGGGGATTTTTTTTGAACCGGAAAATCCTTTCACTATTTCTTGCGAATGTTTTGCAACTTTCTTTAAAGTTTCTTCTCCATAAAGGTGCTGGCTGCCTGTAATAAACCATCCTTCGTATTTTTTTAAGTCTATCATTATCATCCTATTATTCATGAAATGAGACAATATTCTTCGATCAGCTATTGAGATTAGATATTAAAATTAAGCTGCTAATAAATCTATATTCTCTTCTATTTTAGACCAAGGTATTCCTTTAAGATTATATTCTTTCAAAGCTTGAATAATATCTTCACTAATTTTCACAGAAGAATCATTCATTAATACTATTCCTTCACTATCAGGACGAACAAATTTTGTATCCTCAAAAGAAAAAAGTAAAGAAGATATTATATCTTTCCTTGGTGCATTAACAGCTTTTATTATTCTTTCAGGTCTCTTTTTTGTTTTGGGGATTGAGAAATCAAACTGATGTGTAAAACCACTTTTGCCTGTAAAAGAAAGTAATTTAATATATCGTATATCTTTATCATCAAAGAAAGCAGAAATATCTTCAATAAAAAAACTTTCTACTTTTGGTTCTGCAAGCATAAACATATCATATATAGAAAGAATTGCCTGGATTAATCTATGTTTTACCTCAGGAAAATTTCTCTCAGTAGAAAAAGCCATCAATTCTTCGTTATTACGCCTAATTCCAAAACCATTCATAATAACGGAAAATTCATATTTTCTTTTTTCACTTCTATCTAGGCTTACTCCCAAAAGTTCTAGTTCATTTAGTG
>CAZECH010000077.1:0-9828 GCA_964510675.1 uncultured Ignavibacteriaceae bacterium | reverse complement strand
TGGAGGAGAGACGGAAAGGAGCTTGAACCTGAAGGGTCAGCGTGTAATGAGAATGCACAGAAACAAAATAATATTGAAAGGAATCTTGAAAAAATACTTAAACAGATGAGTGAACTTTCCCAAAAAACTTTTGCAATTACTCCTGAAATGGGTAAAACTCTTGGCGATGCACAAAGAGAAATGTTAAGGTCAATTCAATCCTTGCAGAACAGGAATGGGAATATGGCTTCTATCAACCAGGGAGAAGCGATGAAGTCTTTGAACGAAGCTGCAACTCTGTTAAAAGGTTCGATGGAAGCAATGATGCAGGGCGGTGGGCAGGGAGGAATGATGTCTTTAATGCAGCAGTTGCAGCAAATGTCCGGGCAGCAAATGGGGCTTAACAATATGACCCAAATGCTTCAGCAAATGCAGCAAGGCAAGCTTACTCCGCAGCAGCAAGCAGAGTTACAGAGACTTGGACAACAGCAGGATTTGATCAGAAAATCGTTGGAACAACTGAATAAGGAAGCTAAAGAACAAGGTCAATCGAAAAGTCTTTCATCAAATCTCGACAATATTCAAAAGCAAATGGAAGAAGTTATAAAAGATATGAACACACAGAAACTTGATGATGATTTGATTCAGAAACAGGAAAAAATTCTTTCTAAACTTCTTGATGCGCAGAGATCCATAAATGAACGGGATTTTGAAAAGAACAGGGAATCTAATACTGGTCAAAATATTGAAAGGGAATCTCCGGATGATTTGAATCTATCTGCAGAAAATGACAAAGAAAAATTAAAAGATGAGTTGAATAAAGCTATACGAGAAGGTTTTACTAGGGATTATGAAAATCTTATCCGAAAATATTTTGAAGCTCTCCAGGAAAAGAAAAGTAACAACTAAATCTATTCTACAGTGTCATATATGCCTCAATTAAGCTCATCATTTGATTTAATTTTGTTTAGACAAATTTTTGATTTCTTTTTAATCATTTAAGAAATATATCTTAATAAGAATTAGATATTTTGTCTATTATCACTAACTCTTAGACTGCTATTTAATTTTTATTAACTATTTCGTGAATTGCTTTTAAAACTATTGGACGATTAACATGCTTAAAAATTGAAGATGTCATTGAGAAAAAACTTGAGATAATGAGAAGAAAGAACTGATCTTTACAGAGAAATACCTGAAGAAGAAATAAATATTTAAGGAGATAAGGAAAAACTAGCTCAGTGTTTTTTAATAGTGTGCTTGATAATACTATTAAATTTAAGGGAAAAGGTGGAAGAATTTCGGTTTTTGTGCAGAGTTTTTATAAAGAATTTGAAGTAATTATTACCGACACTGGAATTGGAATTCCAGACAAAGATCTTCCTTAAATCTCTCAAAAATACTTAAGTGATAGCAAAACCAAAGAACAGCAGGTTGAAAAAGGATTGGGCTTGGTTTTTGTTAAACATATCGTGGATTTACATAAAGGTTCTATAACCATTCAGACTGAATTGAATGAAGGAACCACAAATAGTTAAACTTCTTAAAGTGGAATAAAAGATATGGATGGTATTGAGAGTAAAATAGTTTTTATCGTTGATGATGAACCTGCGATTTCAAAACTCTTGTCATATTGGGTAAAGGATAAATGGAAATACCAGGCTCAGACATTTTCTAATGGGGAAGATGTATTAAGAAACCTGCATCAGAAACCAGATCTTATCCTTCTGGATATAATGCTTCCTGGCCTTGATGGATTAGAAACATTAAAAAGAATAAAACAATATGATGAAAGCTTGCCGGTTATTATACTTTCTGCGCAGGGAAGTATTGAAGTAGCTGTTGAAGCACTGAGATTTGGAGCTTTCGATTATTTTCCCAAACCAATAGACCAGCAGAGACTTGAGCCGGCTATTAAAAATGCGGTAAGGAATTACGATCTAACTAGAGAACTTCAGAATCTTAAAGAGAATGTAAAAAAAGAGTACAGTTTTGATCACATTGTTTCTGCAGATGGTAAAATGCAGGATGTTTTTAAACTTGTGACAAAAGTTCTTGATAATGAAATTACTGTATTGATTTACGGTGAAAGTGGAACAGGTAAGGAATTAATTGCCAGAGCAATCCATTATAACGGAAAAAGAAAAGATAAACCTTTTGTTGTTGTGAATTGTGCTTCAATTCCAAGGGAACTACTGGAAAGTGAATTGTTCGGACATGAAAGAGGTTCATTTACCGGTGCTTATCAAAAGAAACTTGGAAAATTTGAGCTTGCTAATGAAGGGACCATATTCCTTGATGAAGTTGGAGAGCTTGAAATGCTTTTGCAGGCTAAACTACTTAGAGTCATTCAGCAAAGAGAATTTGAAAGGGTTGGAGGAACAGAAACAATCAAAACTGATGTAAGAATAATTTCTGCTACCAACCGCGATCTTAAACTTGCAGTTGATGAAAAAGAATTTAGGGAAGATTTGTATTATAGGTTGAATTCATTTCCAATTTCACTTCCTCCGTTAAGACAAAGGAAGGGAGATATACTTGTAATTGCACATCATTACCTGGAAGTATCAGGTAAGAAACTTGGTAAGAACATAAAAGGATTCAGCAAGAAAGCATTAAAATTATTGTATGAATATAGTTGGCCCGGTAATATTAGAGAAATGGAAAATACAGTTGAAAGATGTTTGATAGTAGCGGAGAATGATCTGATAGATGTTAATGATCTGCCATCTCATATAAAATCTGCCGACGTAAGCGGAAGTATGGAATTTAATGGTTCTCTTTTTGTTGATGATACTATTGTTCCTTTTGAAAAATTAAAAGAAGAATCAATAAGGCACGCCCTTAAAGTAACAAATGGAAATATTGTTGAGGCAGCAAAAAAACTTCAGCTTGGAAGAGCAACAATCTACAGGTTGATGGAAAAATATAGCATTCAAAATCGTTCATTTGAAAAAGTAGGTTAATAAAATGTATCAAGAGTATGTAAAAGAAGAAAGAGGGGATGTAGTTGTAGAGATAGTAAACCTTACTCGCGCTACTTTAAGGGAAGCTGAAGAGTTTAAAAAAACTCTCGTTGAAGATATTGAAACAGGGAAAAGGAAAATAGTTGTTGATCTTTCAAGTTGTGAATTTATTGATTCAACTTTTCTTGGTGCACTTGTTGTATCCCTTAAGAAGATTACAGCTTTAGGCGGTGATTTGAAATTAGTTGGTTTTCAACCTAATGTACGTTCTATGTTTGAACTTACCAGGATGTACAGGGTTTTTGAATCCTTTGGAACTATTGAAAAAGCTGTCGAAAGTTTTAATCAATAAAATGCTTTTATAAGAATATAAAAGAAAACTTTTTGTGGTAAAATTTAAAATCATTGGTGTGAGATTGTGGATGTTTTATTTCATCCTTTTGAGTTTTTACAGGTATTAAAAAGGTCTGAATATTTTTTTGGACCTTCCTTAACATTTTCCTTCCTTTATAAAATTATAACCTCTGGTTTGATAGGACGATCATAGCTATGGCTGATGAAAAAAAATCTATTTTAATTATAGATGATGATATTACTATCAGGAAACTCCTTTCTTTTCATTTAAAGAATAATGGTTACTTACCTTTTGAAGCAGTTGGAGCAGATGAAGGATTCGGAATTCTAAAAGAAAAAAATATTGATCTTGTTTTGTGCGATGTTACAATGGATGAAATGGATGGATTTACTTTCTGCCGTAAAGTAAGAGAAGACCAGAATTACAGAACTCTTCCATTTGTTTTCGTAACTGCAAAAACAAGTTTGGAGGATAAAACTACAGCACTTGATGCTGGGGGTGATGATTTGATAACTAAGCCTTTTGATGTAAATGAGCTTTTGATTAAAGTAAAAGCTTTGTTAAAAAGAACCGATATATACAAAGTGTATGGTGTAAAAAAAAATATTGAGAATTCATTCTCAAGAAGCAGCTATAGAATCTTATTACTTGATGATGATAAGTCCGTGGCAAAAGTATTTCATTACAATCTTGTTAAAGAAGGGTATTATTGTGTGGTTGCTCATAATGTGCCCGAAGCAATGGAATTATTAAAATCGAATAAGTTTGATTTGATTATTTCTGACATTGTGATGCTTGGGCAGGATGGTTATGAATTTAGAAATATGCTTCTTAAAGATCAATACCTTAAATCTATTCCGTTTGTTTTCCTGTCTTCTAAGAGTGAAGAAAATGACATACTTCAGGGATATGATATGGAGATAACTGACTATGTAATAAAAGATAATGGTCCAAAAGTAGTAACCGCTAAAATAAATGCAATTATTAAAAATATTGAAAAAGAAAAAAACAACATAGTAAATGAACTTAACAGTGCAGCAGACTCTTTTCGTGCTAAAGTTGTACCTGATTTTCCACCTAATTTTGATGGATTCCAAATAAACCAATTACATAAACCTTTCCAGGGAATTCCAGGAGGAGATTTTATTGATTATTTCCTCTTGGATGAAAATAATCTTGCCGTAGTTCTTGGTGATGTAATGGGGAAAAAATGGAGTGCATGGTATTTTGCATTTGCTTATGCAGGTTATGTTAGAAGTGCAATTAGAGGAGTTTTACAAAACTCTAAAGAGTATTCACCAAGCGAAATTCTTCGGGAAGTAAACAAATATGTTTACCAGGATGCAAAAGTATCTGAAGTTTTTGCAACTCTTTCCATTGTAGTAATTAATAATGTCAACAGATCTGTTAGATATGCTGGCGCAGGAGATCTTCCTATCATCTTTAAACGATCTTCAGACGAACAAGCAATTGCTATAAAATCTAAAGGAATACTTCTAGGATTTGCACCGGAAAGCAGGTTTACTGATCATACGATTCAACTAGAAAAAGCCGATATGATTTTGCTGGTAACTGATGGAGTAATTGAAGCAAGATCTATTTTAGGCGAACAATTTGGTTCAAATAAACTTTTGAACTTTATAACAAATTTAAATGGCCACAAGAATCCTTTAGAAATTCTTGAAGAGGTTCTTAATAAATTCACTTCAGTAAAATTCGAAGATGATGTTAGTGCCATTTTTATTAAATCTTTATAACATGAGATAAATCACTCCAACTCATTTTCAGCTGATCTAAATTCCTTTCCCATTTTTCAGGAAATGTTTTGAAAATTATATCAATAATTCATAAGCTTTATCATAAAAGTAAGGCTTCGTCAGCAGAATTTACTTTAAAAGCTTATTCTTTACTTTATGGTTTTATCGGATTCTTATCATTTTTAACAATTATAATTGTTGCTAAATACATTAATCACATTTTTTGGAATTCCGATGATATTATTATTGATTTTTTTGATATAGTTTTATCTATAACCGGATTCGTTCTTATTTATATTTTCAAAAGACTCGAACAAAGATCTAAGAGAGATTAATCTCATAAATTGATGCAGAATTTTAGGAGATGTATCAATTTTAATCATACCTTTAAAAAATAATTTCACAAAACACAGACAAAATTCTTCTTATTCTGCTTAATAATTAAACATTTACTAGATTATGCCCTGCTGGCATAATATTAGAATTACTCATATCATTCCCAACTAAACAGGAGTAGTAAATGCGTGGTGTTGTAGTTTCAAAAGTTAGGATTGAAAAAGAAAATAAAATCAGTTTTAATGAACCTTTCCGAAAATATATTTTTAAACCACTAACAAGCGGAATTTTGGGTTATCTTGGTTTCTTTACTATTCTTATAATATCTAAATACCTTGGATATCTTATTGGAAATAGACCATCTTTCCAGGTTGATATTACAGATTTTCTTCTTTCTTTGTTAGGATTCACTTTTCTTTTTATAGTTAAGTTTAAAGAAAATGTAAAAGGGAGGGCTTTTTAATCAGTTAGCTGACTGTAGTTTTTCCGTCCTGTCGGCAAGCTTTAATTGTTCAATTAATTCAGAAAGTTCTCCATTGATTATTTCGGATAGATTATAAAGTGTAAAACCAATGCGGTGATCAGTAACTCTGTTCTGAGGGAAATTATAAGTTCTTATTTTATCACTTCTATCGCCGCTTTTAACCATAATTTTTCTTTGGGCAGAAACTTCACTTTCTTGTTCTTTCATTTTCATATCATAAAGTCTAGCCAACAAAACCTTCATAGCTTTTTGCCTGTTTTTAAGCTGCGATCTTTCATCCTGGCATTGAACAACAATTCCACTTGGCAAATGAGTGATTCTGACCGCAGTTTCAACCTTATTCACATTTTGTCCGCCGGCACCACCTGATCGGAAAATATCAATTTTTAAATCATTGGGATTAATATCAACCTGTACCTCCTCCACTTCAGGTAAAACCACAACCGATGCAGCAGATGTATGAACTCTTCCGCTGCCTTCCGTAGTCGGAACTCTCTGTACTCTGTGAACTCCACTTTCAAACTTCAGCTCACCATAAATTCCTTCACCACTAATTGAAAAAACAACTTCCTTAATACCGCCAATCCCGGTATCACTTATATCAACAAGTTCCGTTTTCCATCCTTTAATTTCAGCATAACGTGAGTACATTCTAAAAAGATCTGATGCAAATAAAGCAGCTTCATCTCCACCTGTACCAGCCCTGATTTCCATAATTACATTTTTAGTATCATTAGGATCTCTCGGCATAAGCAGTAACTTAATTTCTTCTTCCATTTTTTCTTTTGTTTTTTCAAGTTCTATAAGTTCAAGTTGTGCAAGCTCAGTCAGTTCTTTATCAGCTTTTGAATTTATTATCTCTTTGTTCCCTTCAAAATCCCTTACAACTTTTTCGTACTCTTCATAAGCTGAAATTATCTCCTCGAGATCGCTTCTTTCCCTGCTCAGGTTAATCATTTTTTCCATATTGCTTGTTACAGTTTGATCGGAAAGCTGTTCATTAATCTGGTCGTATCTGCTTTTTATTTTTCTTAATCTTTCAAGAAGTTCCATCGAAAATCCAACTTTAAGGGCTTAAATATAGCAAAGATGGTTGGCAAAAACTATGTTGACTTAATCCCCAACATTTAGGAAAATTTTGATTATGAAAGGTGATAATAAAACCGAACTTTAATTAGCAACGAAATTTTTTAATTTTACAATACCTATGAAAAAATTTGATATCCCCGATTTTTACAGAAGTCCGATTATTTCCAGGATTAAGAATTACAGGAAGAATGATGATCCCCGGAAACAAAACTTTATACCCACGATTTTAGATTTTGGTCCGGTAAGATTTTTTATAGCACGCCATTTTGGCTTTTGTTATGGTGTTGAGAATGCCATAGAGATTGCTTACAAAACTATTGATGAAAATCCTGGTAAAAGAATTTTCCTCTTAAGTGAAATGATCCACAATCCCGAAGTTAATAATGATCTTTTAAACAGAGATGTGAAATTCATTATGGATACTTCAGGTAAGTATTTGATTAAATGGGAAGAATTAACCTCTGAGGATATTGTAATTATACCTGCTTTCGGAACCACACTTGAAATTGAAAAAAAACTGAATGAAATTGGAATTGATCCTTACCGCTACAATACAACTTGTCCCTTTGTTGAGAAAGTCTGGAACAGGTCTGCACAGATTGGAGAGAAAAATTACACTGTAATTATTCATGGAAAACATTACCATGAAGAAACAAGAGCAACTTTCTCTCATAGTGAAAAATCATCTCCTGCACTTATTGTAAAAGATCTTAATGAAACAAAAATTCTTGCTGAAATAATTCTGGAAGAAAGAGATAAAAATGAGTTTTATGAATTCTTTATCGGAAAATATACTTCTGGATTTGATATTGAAAAAGATTTGGAGAGAGTTGGAGTTGTAAATCAAACAACAATGCTCGCAACGGAAACTCAGGATATTGCAGACTATTTGAAGCAAACTATGATTAAAAAATATGGAGAAGAAAATATCAGCAAACATTTTGCAGATACGAGAGATACTCTATGTTATGCTACTTTTGAAAATCAACAGGCAACAATCGAATTACTGATTCAGAATGGTGATTTTGCAGTTGTAGTTGGAGGCTATAACAGTTCAAATACAGGACATCTTGTTGAATTATGTGCAGAAAAACTGGAAACATATTTTATATCCTCTGAAGAAAAAATCATTTCACCTGTAGAGATAAAACATTTTGATTTAATAGCAAAAAAGGAAATTATAACTAAGGATTTTATTCCGGGAAAAAATGTAGTTGATATTATTCTTACAAGCGGGGCTTCCTGTCCTGATGCTGTTCTCGACAGAGTACTTCAAAAACTTCTTTCCTACTTTGAAAATACAAGAAGCCTTGAATCGGTTTTATCAAAATTCACTGTTGAAGCCTGATAATATTATCCAATTAGTTTTAAAATGAATTATTTGTTATTCAAAAAGTGAATGGGTAATTTTGGTTCAACAAAAAAATAAAGATTTATGAGAGCAATAATACCTGTCGCGGGAATCGGGACGAGGCTTAAACCACATACACATTCTACCCCTAAAGCACTTTTAAATGTTGGTGGAAAACCTATAATAGCCCATATACTTGATAAACTTTTGGAAGAAGGAATTACCAAAGCTACTTTTGTAATCGGTTATCTTGGTGATATGATTGAAGAATATGTAATGAAAAATTATTCTTCTATCAAATCATCTTTTATTGAACAGGAAACTATGGAAGGATTGGGTCATGCGATTTATACTGCAATCCCAACATTTGATGACGATGAGATATTTATAATTCTTGGCGATACAATTTTTGATGTCAACCTGAAAGATGTTTTTAAAAATAAAGTATCCTCCCTTGGGGTAAAGAAAGTTGATGATCCGAAAAGATTTGGTGTAGCTGTTACAAAGAACGGTTTTATTGAAAAACTTGTTGAAAAACCTCAGATACATATTTCGAATCTTGCACTTGTAGGGCTTTATTATGTTTCCAATAAAAAAGTTTTGATAGATAGTTTAACAGAGTTGATTGAGAAAGATATTCGTACAAAAGGTGAGCTTCAGCTGACAGACGCATTACAAATTATGATTGATAAAGGGGAAAAGGTAACAACTTTCCCTGTAGATGGTTGGTATGATTGTGGAAAGCCGGAAACACTTCTTTCAACAAACCAGTATTTGTTAAACACTAAAAGTTTTTTTAAAGAAAGAGATAATGTTGTTATAAACCAACCAGTATTTATTGCCGATGATGCAGAAATAACAAATTCAGTTATTGGTCCCTATGCAACAATAGCAAGCGGTTGTAAGATAAAAGAGTGCATAATTAGAAATTCAATTATCGATTCTAATGCTCAGGTAGAAAAAGCTCTACTTGATAATTCAATTATTGGAAGCAACTCTCTGGTTAGAGGAGCATATAAAAGATTGAATTCAGGTGATTCATCTGAGGTGGATTTTTATTGATTTGTCTGACATTTCTGAATTTACTTCGTATCATTCATTTCTTTAAAAGCTTAGTATTTTTTATTTGACTAAAACGTTTATGAGGATGAATATTAACATATTAGTATTTAATTCTCCCAAAGAATTATTATCTTTAAGAATTGAATAATCTACATTCATTTAGTTTAATTATCACATTTTAAGAGAGAAAACAATGTCATATTTTTTCACATCGGAGTCGGTTTCCGAAGGTCATCCCGATAAAGTAAGCGATGCTATATCTGATAGTGTACTTGATGCAATTTATAAACAGGACCCTTATGCAAGAGTTGCATGCGAAACTTTTGTTACAACCGGACTTGTTCTTGTGGGAGGGGAAATTACAACCAAAGCATATATTGAAGTGCCTGACGTAGTGAGAGAAACAATAAGAGAAATTGGGTACACAAGTGCAGATTATAAATTTGATT
>CAZECH010000076.1:0-9881 GCA_964510675.1 uncultured Ignavibacteriaceae bacterium | reverse complement strand
ATTTTAAGATTTTATCGCCCCAAAATTTCCTACCCAGATATTTTTTACTAAATTTATATAGTATTAAAAACTATTCTAGGTAATGGATTATCTCCTAAGTTCTATATTTGGCTATATTTTAGGTTCATTTCCTACAGCATTCATTCTTTTAAAAAAAGTCAAAAAACTTGATATAACTACGCAAGGCACTGGTAATGTTGGTGCTATGAACATGTATGATGTCACTCAATCAAAAACTCTTGGAATTCTTGTACTTTTGATTGATGCACTTAAAGGTTTATTTAGTGTTTATTTAACTCTTTTATTTTTCCCGGTGCATTTTATTTATCCGGCTTTAGCATTGTTTTTTGCTGTATTCAGTCATTGCTTTAATCCCTGGTTAAAATTAAAAGGAGGACGAGGTTTGGCAACAGCAGCAGGTGGAACTCTCATGTTATTTCCTGTTATGCCAGGTTTGTGGCTTGCAATTTGGTTTATAAGTTATTTTTTAAAAAAAGATATAATATTCTCAAATGTCCTTTCTTCAGTTATGTCACTTTTAATAATTTTGAGCGCTTCAAATACTCTTTATAAATATTCATATCCACAGGCAGATACAATACCCACCCTTATTTTGTTTACAGTTGGTGTACTGTCAATCATCTTAATTAAACACATTGAACCTCTTCAGGAATTAATTAATAAAAAAAATTATGGTAAGAATAAAAATGAATAACAAACTAAAAAATATTTTCGTTTTTGTTTTAATCATATTTGCTGTAATTGCAATATATCTTTTAAGCAGGAACAATAATGACCACTTTCTTTTCAGTTCTTCAGATAATGATTATAATTATGCAAGCTATCAGCAAAGAATATCAAACAACAATGATATTACATCAGGCAGACAAAACATTATAACTGAAACTGTAAAAAATGTTAGTCCTGCAATTGTTGGAATTAATGTAATTGAAATAAGGCAATACAGAGATCCTTTCAGTTCTTTTTTTGATGATCCTTTTTTCAGGCAATTCTTTGGAAACAGAGGTAATAATAATCAGAAAGTAAAAGGATTAGGTTCCGGTTTTATTATATCACCAGATGGATATATTGTAACAAACGATCATGTTGCCGGTAATGCTTCTGAAATTACTATTACAATGACTAACGGAAAACATTATGATGCAAAAGTCATCGGAACCGATGCTGTATCTGATATTTGTTTACTTAAAATTGATGAGAGTAACCTGCCTTATGTAAATCTAGGTAACTCTGATGATATAATAATTGGGGAATGGGTAATTGCGCTTGGAAATCCTTTTGGTTTATTTGAGCTGAATGATAAACCTACCGTAACAGTAGGAGTAATCAGCTCCACAGGAATGAATCTGCAACCTCTTGAAAACCGTTATTATCTAAATATGCTTCAGACAGATGCTGCAATAAATGGAGGCAACAGCGGTGGACCACTTGTTAATAGTATCGGAGAAGTAATCGGAATGAACACACTTATTTACACTGCTGGTTCTCAAGGTAACATTGGTTTAAGTTTTGCAATTCCAATTAATAAAGTAAAAAAGATTGTTTCTGAACTTAAAGACAAAGGGAAGATTGAAAGAGATTTTGATATAGGATTGAGAATCCAATCAATAGATGATGAGATTGCCAAGTATTATGGTTTACCAACATCGCGCGGAACAATAATTACTTATATTGCCACCGGTTCTCCTGCTGCAAAAGCTGGATTAAAGGTTGGCGATATTATTCTTGAAGTTGAAAATTTTAAAATAAATAATGAACAAACTCTGGTTGGTGTTTTCCAGGAATTCAGAACCGGGCAAATTATCACACTAAAAATTATCAGAGATGATGAGGAGTTAACTAAAAAGATGACCCTGGAGAAAAGATGATCCAAAGATATACTCTCCCTGAAATGGGAGCTATCTGGGAAGATGAATTTAAATTTAGAACATGGCTGCAGATTGAAATTCTTGCTTGTGAAGCAAGAAGTGAAATGGGCGAAATCCCTGAACAAGATGTTGGTGTAATTAAAAGCAAAGCGAACTTTGATGTTCAAAGAATTCTCGAAATTGAAGAAACAACTAAACACGATGTAATTGCTTTCCTCACAAATGTTGCTGAATATGTCGGACCTGAATCAAGGCATATTCATTATGGAATGACTTCATCTGATATTCTTGACACTACTCTTTCAATCCAAATGAAATCTGCGGGAGAAACACTTCTTAAAAAATTATATCAGTTAAAAGATGCTTTAAGAAAAAGAGCTCTTGAACATAAAAACACGATTTGTGTCGGCAGGTCTCATGGCATTCATGCTGAACCGACAACTATGGGATTAAAGTTTGCTAACTGGTTTGAAGAAATAAAAAGAGATATTAAAAGATTAAAGAATGCTGTTGAGATTATTAGTGTAGGACAAATTTCCGGAGCAGTAGGAACTTTCGAACATCTTTCACCAAAAGTTGAAGAATTTGTTTGTAAAAAGCTGGAACTAAAACCAGCACCTGTCTCAACCCAGGTTATTCAAAGAGACAGGCATGCTGAATTCTTAACCACACTTTCAATCATTGGAGCTACACTTGAGAAAATTGCAGTTGAGATAAGGCATCTTCAAAGAACCGAAGTTCTTGAAGCAGAAGAATATTTTTCTAAAGGACAGAAAGGATCTTCTGCAATGCCGCATAAGCGAAATCCAATTGTTAGTGAAAGAATAGCCGGACTCGCCAGAGTTCTAAGGGGTAATGCTTTAGCGTCAATTGAGAATGTTGCTCTCTGGCATGAAAGAGATATTTCCCATTCTTCTGTGGAAAGAATAATTGTTCCCGATAGTTGTATTGCTTTGGATTATATGCTTGATCTTGCAATTCAATTAATTTTAAAGCTTATAATTTATCCGGAGAACATGATTAAAAACCTTGAGCTTACCAGAGGATTGGTTTTTTCTCAAACAATCATGTTAAAACTTGTTAACAAAGGTATCACGAGAGAAGAGGCATATAAAATTGTACAGACTCTTGCGATGGATGTTTGGGCTAATAAGGATAAGCATTTAAAAACAGAACTGCTTAAATCTAATGAAGCAAAAAAATATCTTAATGAAAAAGAAATTAATGAAATCTTTGAAGATAAGAATATGCTGAAGAATGTAGATTTTATCTTTACAAGAACTGTGGAAAATGATAAGGAGGAATAAAATGAAAAACCTGTTTATGGTGCTGGTTATTTGTTTCAGCTTATTTTTCAGTTTCACAAATTCTTTTCCACAGGAAAAGATTGAAGTCGGATCCAAGGTACCTGATTTTACTTTACAAGATGCTTTTGGAAATGAATATACTTTGTCTTCTTACTTAGGTAAATCACCCGTTGTTGTTTATTTCTATCCTGCGGCGGGAACTTCAGGTTGTACAAAGCAAGCTTGTGCTATCAGGGATGACTGGAACAAGTTTGAAAAAAATAATATTAAGGTATTTGGAATAAGCACCGATGGAACGGAAGCAATTAAAAAATTTGTTAATGACTACAATCTTAACTTCCCTCTCCTATCCGATGCTGATAAAAAAGTTAGTGAAAGTTTTGGTGTCTTGAAAGAAAATGGAACTGCAAAGCGTGTTACATTTATTATTGGTTTAGACGGTAAGATTAAAGAAATAATTAATGTTACTGATATAGATTTACATTCAGATCAGGTTTTCAATTCAGCTTCAAAATTAATCTCCATGGAGAAGATTAAAGATTAGAATATATTAATATGCCAGATTTTCAAAATCTGGCATATTTATACACATTCAATAAAGAAAATTTACTCTTCTTTATCTTTACTTTTAAACAGTTTATACAATCCATAAGCAGCAATAGAAAGCCCGATTATTCCTCCGGTAGTTTTAAGTATCTTGGAGTTTGCAAATTTTTCCAGGTTAATTCCTCCACCAGTCTGTTTCATTTCACTATCGCTGTAAATTGAATCCATAAATTCAACTCTGTCTTTTAGCGATTTAAATACAATCGAAAGGTTGGAACCATCTTTAACCGGAATAAAATTAACTGCACACTTTTCATGATCTGTTTCATCGAGATCATCCATATTTTCAAATTGCCACTTTCCTCTGAAAATTGTGTAGTTGACAACGCTCCTCTTTTCTCGTGAATATAGCGGATCGCTAAATACAAGAACTTCTTTACCCTCTTTGTTTACAATAGTTTTTGGTTTTAAATCATCGCTTTCAACATCAGATTGAAGTTCTTCTCTATCAACTGATTCACTCAGAGATTCGGACTCTTTAGCTTTCTTCTCTAATTCATCTCGCGTTTTTGACATTTATTTTTCCTCATCAAAATTGAATTCTAAAGCGTATTAAATATAACATTAGTAGTTCAATTTTTCTAAACAATTCGTAGTTACCTATCAGAAATGACAGTGTTCCAGAATTGTTAAGCGATACAAGTTATTATTATAAATTTTACTATTATAAACTCAAGTCACCGTTCATCGCACAATTTTTCCAATGAACTATAAAATGGATAGGGTATGAAAATATCGTTTTTACAGACAGTAAGAATTACTAAATTATACAGCAACAATCACAAATTTTTATGACATATAAATCCGGATTAAGAATGAAAAGAATCTTTGTATTAATTTTATTTATAGCAGCAGTAAGTTTATTCTCCGCCAAATATTATGATACCGAATCGCTTGCCTTTGCTCCTGATTCGCTTACAGTTTTATCTCCTAAAGAATATTACCAAAAAGAAACCGAACTTATTAATATCATAGTATCAAGATATCACTATAGAAAATATAAATTGAATGATTCTCTATCATCCGTAATTTTTGATAAATACATAAACTCACTTGATTTTAATAAAAGTTATTTCACCTCATCTGATATAAAGAAATTTGAAGAAAATAAAAATCAGATCGACGATTTCCTGTTAAGCGGTGAAGTTAGTATTGCATACTATATTTTTGATGTTTATAGAAAAAAGGTAAATAAAAGATTTGATTTTGTTGAAGAAACGTTAAAAAAAGGATTTGATTTTACAGTTGATGAATTTTATGAAAGAGACAGGGACAATGCTTTATGGCCTTCAACGGATGAAGAGGCAAATGAATTATGGAGAAAAAGAATTAAGAATGATGCATTGAATTTAAAGTTGGCAGGAAAAGATCCGGATTCAATTACAGCAACCTTAACTAAAAGATATGAAAGCTTCAGAAAGGCAATAAACCAGTATAACAGTGAAGATGTTTTTCAATTATTTATGAATTCATATACTGAATCAATCGACCCACACACAAATTATTTATCTCCCGATGCTTCTGATGCATTTAGAATTAACATGGCTCTTTCACTTGAGGGGATAGGTGCACAACTTCAGCAGGAAGATGATTATACAAAAGTAGTTGATGTAATCCCCGGTGGACCGGCTTATAAAAGCGATTTGCTGCACAGGAATGATAAAATAGTTGGTGTTGCACAGGGAGACGATGGTGAAATGGTTGACATTATTGGCTGGAGAGTTACAGAAGTTGTTCAATTAATTCGCGGACCAAAAGGAACTACAGTAAGATTATTAATTCTTCAATCTGATGCAGGACTTAATGTTATTCCTAAAGAAATAAAATTAGTCCGGGATAAAGTGAAATTAGAAGAACAAGCCGCTAAGAAAGAAATTCTGGAAATTGAGGAAGGGAATGTTCATTATAAATTAGGCGTTATTAAAATCCCTACCTTCTACAGTGATTTTGAAGCACAGCAAAAAGGTGATAAGAACTTTAGAAGTACGACGAGAGATGTTAAAAGAATTATCGGGGAATTAAAATCTGAAAGTATTGATGGAATTATTATAGATTTAAGAAATAATGGTGGTGGGGCACTTAATGAAGCAATTGATTTAACCGGACTTTTTATTAAGGATGGCCCTGTTGTTCAGGTAAGAAATAGTGATGGCGGTGTACGGGTTGGAAATGATGAAGATCCAAATATAGTTTATGATGGACCTTTGGCAGTTTTAGTTAACAGGTTCAGTGCTTCTGCATCGGAAATCTTTTCAGGCGCAATTCAGGATTATGACAGAGGTCTGATTATCGGTGAACAAACATATGGTAAAGGAACCGTTCAGAATCTTATTGATCTCAACAGGATAATGCAAAGTTCTGGTGATAAACTTGGACAGGTGAAGGTTACTATAGCAAAATATTACCGTGTTAACGGAGGCAGTACGCAAAATTTAGGTGTTGTACCCGATATTCTTCTGCCATCATCATTTGATGTTCATGAGTTTAGGGAAAGCTCGGAGAAAAGTGCTCTCCCGTGGGATGAAATAAATCCGACTGATTTCAAAAAGACAAACAATGTTAAGGAATTTCTTGCTTTTTTACTAAAGAAACACGAGGCTAGAGTTAGTTCGAATCCCGAATTTGACTACCTGTTTGAAGATATTGAAGATATGAAAAAGAATAATGATCAAAAATTATTTTCCCTTAACGAAGAAGTAAGAAAAAAAGAAATGGCGAAAGATGAAGAAGAAAAATTCCAGAGAGAAAATGAAAGAAGAAAAGTAAAAGGAATTAAGCTTCTTGAAAAAGGAGAAAAAGTTAGTGAATCATCCGCACCTGATGATCTTTATCTTGATGAAACAGGAAGAGTTCTTGCTGATTTAATTGCATTAACCGTAGGGTAACTTAAGCTGCAATATATGTCATCAGTTTTCTTTTAGCTACAGGAAAAATCGTTTCTGAAAAAGGAAAATCCAGGTCAGTATCAAAAATAAAAGTTGCCGGATTTGGTAAATCTTTTCTTTCTTTTATTAACTCATGTTTTATCGATTCCGGAGTTCTTCTGATTATTTCCTGCTTTTCACTTTTAACAAATTCAGTTTTTAACGATCTGTATTTTTCTTCACCTGATGAGAACAATGAACATTCATAACGATGTACCTGCAGTTCATAAGCAACGTTATCGTTAATCATAAAGTATCCTTCATCCTTATAAACCGGTAGAATACCAACTTGTTCAAGGGTTATATTCTTATCAACAAAATCAAAAAGAACAATTCCTTCTTCAATTGAATTTTTTATATAAGGTAACGCCCAATCAATCAATGTGAATATTATTTCAACATTATTGTGATAGTTCAGATTACCCGGAGTATCATAAATTATTTTTTGCTCTTTAATATTGAAACCTTTAATCTGTTTTGGAAATTTTCCATTGAGATTATCTCTTTCATCTTTTATCTGTTCAAGAGAATGCTTCAAGTCGATCAGCATCGCGAGCGAGGGATAAATTTTCTTCCTGTCAAAACCACTACACAATTCTTTTATTCCTCCCAGAATTCTGTACTGGTTCGTTTCCCAATCTGTTTCCGCTGTAAAAAAGGTTTCGAGTGATATTCGTTCCATTGTAATTCCTGTTTCAGATACTTAATATGGGAATAAACCCCTAATAATTGTACCAAGATATTACTTCTTTAATTTAGGCTATAGAAAGGAATAAGATGTGCCAAAATCTGAAATTCTAAAAAGATTTTTATTTGGAATGTAGCATAAGTACTACTTGAAGGTAAAAATAAACTACATCAAGTTTAAGGAAGAACTTACATTGTTTAAGTCATTACGAACGAAATGAAGTAATCCCTATTTAATAGAAATCTGGAGGTAATTTCCACTTATTGTCATTCCCACAAAAGCCTGTCTCCTGACAAAGAAGGTGGGAATTTAATACTTTAAATAATTTAGATTACGTTTATACAGGATGACAATCTGTTACGAGAATAGTTTATAAATAATATCTATCAAATCTCAAACTTAATTCCCTGTGCAAGAGGTAAATCTGTTCCGTAATTTATTGTATTGGTTTGTCTTCTCATATAAGTCTTCCATGCATCAGAACCGGATTCACGTCCGCCGCCGGTTTCTTTTTCACCGCCAAAAGCACCACCAATCTCAGCGCCGCTTGTTCCAATATTTACATTTGCAATTCCGCAATCTGAACCCCATGCAGAAAGAAATTCTTCAGCTTCTCTCATATTCAATGTAAATATTGATGAAGACAATCCCTGTACAACTTCATTTTGAATTTTAATTGCATTGCCAACCTCGCCTTTATACTTTATCAGATAAAGAATCGGAGCGAAAGTTTCTTCCTGTACAATCTTGTAATGATTTTCTGCTTCGACTAAAGCAGGACTAACATATGTCCCGGTTTCATAACTATTTCCATTTAAAACTTCTCCACCAAAAATAATTTTACCACCTTCCTGTTTAACTCGATCAAGAGCATTTGTAAATTCTTTTACCGCTCCTTTATCAATCAAAGGTCCAACATGATTTTTCTGATTGAGCGGATCACCAATCTTCAATCCTTTATAAGCATTAACTAAAATATCTTTTACTTTTTCATATATAGATTCATGTACAATAAGTCTTCTTGTAGATGTGCATCGCTGTCCTGCAGTTCCAACCGCACCAAATACAATTGCCGGAAGCGCCATTTTAAGATCAGCATTTGGAGTTACAATAATTGCATTGTTACCGCCAAGCTCAAGAATTGTTTTTCCAAATCTTTTTGATACTACTTCTGCTGCATGCTGTCCAACCCTGGTTGAACCCGTTATTGAGATCAAAGGAATTCTTTTATCATTAAGAATCCTTTCTCCTATACTTGAACCTCGCCCTATTATTAATAAGAAAATTCCTTCCGGAAGATTGTTATCCTTCAGAACCTGCTGAATAATATTCTGACAGGCAATTGCAGAGAGAGGAACTTTGGATGAAGGTTTCCAGAGATTAACATTTCCGCAAACTGCGGCTAACATTGTATTCCACGACCATACAGCAACAGGAAAATTAAAAGCAGAGATTGTCACAACAATTCCAAGAGGATGATACTGATCGTACATTCTATGATTTGTTCTTTCGGAGTGCATTGTGAATCCATAAAGCTGGCGTGACTGCCCGACTGCAAAATCGCAAATGTCAATCATCTCCTGAACCTCACCCATTCCTTCCTGTAAAGATTTTCCCATCTCATAAGAAACCAGAGTTCCTAAATCCTTTTTAAAATCTCTAAGCCTGTTCCCTATTTGTCTTACAACTTCGCCTCTTTTAGGAGCCGGTACTTTCATCCAGTATTTAAATGCATCCTGTGCAGTTGTAATTATCTTTTCATAATCTGCTCCTGATGCTTGATAGACAGAAGCAATAAATTCTCCGTTTGTGGGAGAAACAATTTTTAATTCGCCTTCTGAAGTTGTTTTACTCCATACTGTCCCGGTTGAAGAGCCGTAATTTATTTTCTTAATTCCAAGCTTTTCCAGGAAATCCAGTTTCACTTTTGATTTTTCCATTACTTCCATTTTAAACTCTCATTTAATGTTTTTATTGATGCAAAGTTATCAATTTTTCAGCAAAGAAATCTTTGCTGTTAGTTCATTATTAAACAGGGTTGATTAAATCAACAATACCACCTGCAGATAAGCTATTAAGAATTGTACGAAGTTCAACAAAAAATATTGCAATGATATTACTACCATTGATTGATGTAAGTAGAATTTATAGATATCCCCCACATGAATTACAGAGAATTTATCTAGGAAGTGAGCAGGCATTATATTGTATCTATTTTGGTGAATTAGCAAATTTTATTGAAGAAACAGAGTTAAGAATAAATCCATAACCCGCAGTCAACACGGGAGTGAAATAAATGAAGAATTAAAAATTATTAAAAAATATTTGAAACTATTTTATATTATTCCTTTGAATCCTACCTGTTTTTCTGCCTATTTTAACTTACCTTATTAATCTTTATTTTCTCCCCTGTCCAAGCGACATTACTTTAACAATGTCATTAAGAAAGATTTATATAAAACCTAAA
>CAZECH010000075.1:0-9887 GCA_964510675.1 uncultured Ignavibacteriaceae bacterium | reverse complement strand
TCTTCACTTATAGACAAATATTTTTTAGGTTCTAAAAGTTTTAATAATGAATAAGGCAGTCGAAAAAATAATTGTCCTTTTAATTGATTTCCTTACCATCAACCTTGCATGGATTTTATTCTTTGCTGTAAGAGTGCAGACAGGCTGGTTCGATCTCATTATCATGCCGGAATTCTTCATTCCCATGCTGGCTGTTTATTTTTACTGGCTTATCATTTTTACTTTTGTTGGGATGTACCGCACCTGGTTCGCTGCTTCCAGATTTGATGAGCTTTCTACTTTATTCAAAGCTTCCTTTGTTGGAATATTTATTCTCTTCTTTATAATATTTCTTGATGATTATTCACACGGTGTTTCATCTCCTAACAGGATACTTATTTTTATTTATTGGGGAATGCTGCTTGCTTTGGTTGGCAGCGGAAGACTCTTTATCAGATACTTTCAGCGTAGCCTGCTCATCAGGGGGATCGGACGAAGGAATGTCCTAATTGTTGGCTTCAATAAAAAAGCTAAAGATGTACACGATCAATTGCTTAAACATAAAGCCTTAGGCCTGGATGTAAAAGGATATGTTTCTTCAAATGGTCATGGCCCGGAAAATAAGTATAAAGAAATTAGTGTGATTGGTCCGGTTAAAGAAATTGAAAGACTTATTGATGAAACAAGTGCGCAGGAAATTATTATTGCTCTTGAAAAAGACGACCACGATATTCTCATTCAATTAATTTCCAAATGCGATCATAAAAATGTGGGGATAAAAATCGTTCCTGATCTTGATGAAATATTAAGCGGGCAAGCAAAAACCTCCCAGATTTATGGAATGCCGCTTATTGATATAATGCCCCAGTTAATGCCTGAATGGGAAAAGAAATTAAAGAGATCGTTTGATATCATTATCTCACTTATAATCTTGACAATTACATTCCCGGTATGTCTGATTACTGCCATAGCAATTAAGATTGATTCCAAAGGTCCGGTTTTTTTCAAACAGGAAAGATGCGGGTTAAACGGAAATACTTTTACAATGATAAAATTCAGGTCTATGTTTCGTGATGCAGAAAAGATGTCCGGTCCTGTGTGGTCACAGAAAGATGATCCCCGGATAACAGAAGTTGGTAAATTCATTAGAAGAGCTAGGATTGATGAAATACCGCAAATGTATAATGTACTTAAAGGTGAAATGAGTTTTGTAGGTCCGAGACCGGAAAGGCCTTTTTTTGTAGAGAAGCTTGCACAGGAAATTCCTTATTATAAAAGAAGGCTTAAAGTGCGTCCCGGAATTACGGGTTGGGCACAGGTTAAACATAAATATGATGAATCATTAGAAGATGTTAAAGTAAAATTAAAATACGATCTTTTTTACATTGAGAATATATCTTTAAGAATGGATTTTAAAATTATACTTAGAACAATTTATGTAGTGCTGTTTGGTAAAGGACACTATAGTTGATGGAAAATAGAAGATGGAAAATTGTAAATGTAAATTGCATAAAAGGTAATCATATGCAGGTAATTATTTATGGTTGACAAAAAATCACTGGTTATTATTCCTACATACGATGAAATGGATAATGTACAAAGACTTATACCTGATATTTTGGGCAGGTATGAAAATTTGGATATTCTTGTTGTTGATGATGGTTCTCCGGATGGTACCGGTGATTATATTGCTAATTTTTCAGGATCGAACCAGAGAGTTAAGCTTATAAGACGTGAAAAAAAATTAGGTTTAGGTACAGCTTACATTACAGGTTTCAAATATGCAATTCGACATAATTATGATTACATCTTTGAAATGGATGCAGACTACTCTCATGATCCTGGAGAGATTGAGAACTTCCTTGTTACAATTGAAAGTAATGATCTTGTTTTAGGCAGCAGATATTTAACAGGTGTTAATGTTATTAATTGGCCGATGAGCAGATTGATTTTAAGTTACTTTGCAAATTTTTATACACGTTTTATTACCGGGCTTCCAATTCATGATGCAACCGGCGGATTCAAGTGTTTCAGAAGAGAAGTTCTTGAAGCAATTGACCTTGAAAAAATTAAATCAAATGGATATGCTTTCCAGATTGAAATGACTTATAAGGCCTGGAAGAAAGGTTTCAGGATAAAAGAGATATCAATAATATTTGTTGACCGCATTAAAGGTAAATCAAAAATGTCTAAAAAGATTGTTCGTGAGGCAGTACTGATGGTGTGGAAATTAAGATTAAGAAGCATTCTTGGTATTCTTTAGGCATACTGTGGATCTTTCTATATTAATAGTAAACTATAATGTTAAAGAATTCCTTCAGAATTTAATTCACTCCATTTACAAAGCAGCATCTGACTTATCATATGAAATAATAATTATAGACAATGCATCTGATGACGGCAGTGTTGAATTCCTCCAGGAAAAATTTCCGGGTATCAAATTGATTGTTAATGATAAAAATCTTGGATTCAGTAAAGCTAATAATATTGGTTTATCAATTGCTAAAGGGAAGTACATTTTACTTTTAAATCCAGATACTATCGTTCAGGAGGATACTTTTGAAAAGATGATTTCATTCTTTGAAAGAACACATGATGCAGGTATGGCAGGATGTAAAATTCTCAATCCTGATGGGACATTGCAGCTTGCCTGCAGAAGAAGTTTTCCCGGGCCCTGGACATCTTTTTGTAAAGTAACAGGATTAAGCAATCTTTTTCCCAACAGCAGATTATTTGCACGTTATAATCTTACTTATCTTAACGAAAATGAAACATATGAGGTTGATGCAATCTCAGGTTCATTTATGATGATTCGAAGAGAAGTTTTGGATAAAGTTGGAAAACTTGATGAACAATTTTTTATGTATGGTGAAGATCTTGATTGGTGTTACAGAATTCAGAAAGCTGATTATAAAGTGTACTATGTTCACGAAACACAAATAATTCATTATAAAGGTGAAAGCACTAAAAGAAGTGGTATAGATGAAACAAAAATTTTTTATAATGCAATGAATCTGTTTGTAAAAAAACATCTTGCAACATCTCTCATTGTTGAATTAATCCTGCGTATGGCAATAGGAGTAAGAAAATTTATAGCTTTCTGGGGAAGACGTAAAATAATTATTGCAGCCGTAGTTCTGGATTTTATTTTCTTTAATATATCATTGCTGGCGGCAGAAAAGTTTTATGGTTTAATAAGTAATTGGCGCGGTTTTCATGATTATCATCTTCTTCCGCTTTTTACAATTCCCGCAATTATTCATGTAATTGTATCTTTAATTGCCGGGAGTTATAAAAAAGAATCTCTCTCTGTTCTTAAAACTTTTGCATCTGTTTTTATAAGTTTCTTTGTTATTTCGTCTTTAACATTTTTCTTTAAGCAGTTTGCTTACAGCAGAGCAGTAGTAATCTTTACATACACTCTTTTATTCTTCATTCTTCCTTTCTGGCGTATAATTGCGAAATTAATTTTTAAAGTTGGAATAACCAGAGATGAAACCCAGAATAAACGTACTCTAATTGTTGGAATAGGTGAATCAGTAACTCAGGTTGCAACAAGATTAAGAAATAAAAAAACTGACCTGCATACGGTTATTGGTTTAATCGGATTTTCAAACAAAGATATTGGACAAAATATTAATGGTTTATCTGTAGTCGGGAGTGTAGAGAATATTGTAAAAATTATCCGAAGGTATAAAGTAAGCGAAGTTATTTTCCTGTCACAGGAGCTTTCCTATAACCAGATGATGACCGTTGTTTCAAAATGCCAGAATGAAAATGTTGAGTTTAAACTTGTAGGTAACAATATGGATTTCCTTGTTGGTAAAGCTTCTGTTTCTGTTCTTGAAGACCTTCCATTAATTGAAATCAGCTATAATATTTCTAATCCTCTCTTAAAATTTATTAAGTCAGCATTTGATTATATCTTAGCAACGTTTGTTTTGTTTTTTATATATCCTTTCATATATTTCATCGCGAAAGTTAGTAATAAGAAATCCGATTTTAAGAAATTCATTCTTGGTGTTCCGGATATTTTCAGAGGCAAAGTAAGTTTTGTAGGACCTCGGGTTCCCCAAGAAGACATAAACCTCTTTCCTGGAAAAAAAGGACTAACAGGTTTATGGTATACACAAAATGCAGATGAAAAGGATAGTGCTAAGCTTGATATTTATTATGCAAAAAACCAGAATATCTGGCTTGATCTTGAGATCCTGGGAAAGACACTGAATAAGATGTGGAGCACCCGTACTTAGTATGGCAAAGACTATTTTAGATTTTGAAAAACCGATTATAGAACTGGAAGCTAAACTTGAGGAAATGAGAAAATATTCCGGAGATCTTGATATCGGCAGAGAGATTCAGAAAATTGAAGGCAAAGTGAACCAATTAAAGGAAACTCTTTATAAAGACCTTAGCCGTTGGCAACGAGTTCAGTTAGCCCGCCATCCTGACCGCCCTTATACTCTCGACTACATTTATGAAATGACAAATAATTTTATTGAACTTCATGGAGACCGGAATTTTAAAGATGATAAAGCAATCGTTGGCGGCTTTGCGCAGATTGATGAATATAAAGTTTTAATTGTAGGACATCAGAAAGGAAGAGATACAAAAAGTAATTTGTACAGAAATTTTGGAATGCCTAATCCTGAAGGTTATAGAAAGGCTTTGCGTTTAATGAAGCTTGCCGAAAAATTTAATAAACCTGTTATTACTTTAATTGATACTCCCGGGGCTTATCCCGGACTTGAAGCTGAAGAAAGAGGACAAGCTGAAGCCATTGCAAAAAATCTTTTTGAAATGAGCCGGTTGAGAGTTCCGATAATTGTTGTAATTGTTGGTGAAGGAGCCAGCGGCGGTGCATTAGGAATTGGTGTTGGTGACAGAATCTTAATGCTTGAAAATTGCTGGTATTCTGTTATAAGTCCTGAATCCTGCTCAAGTATCTTATGGAGAAGCTGGGATTATAAAGAACAGGCTGCAGAAGCCTTAAAGCTTACAGCCCCTGATCTTCTTGAACAAAAAATTGTTGATCGTATTGTTCCTGAACCATTGGGCGGAGCTCATAAAGATCATAAAGAAGCAGCAGCAATTTTAAAAGGAGTTTTAAAAGAAGAACTTGCTCAGCTTATTAAAATAAAACCCGATAAACTTGTTGAAAGCCGCAGAGAAAAATTTTCCAAGATGGGTGAATTTGTAGAGTAAAAGTTATTTCATTCAGAGCGTAAACATTAATATGATAATCTGAATTTCATCTAGCTCTAAACATTATTTAATAATTCATCCTTATTATCCTGCCTTTTTAATACATTTATAATTAAAAAAATTTATAACTAAATAATGCTTGAACACAAAACAGAAATTCGTGTACGATATGCTGATACTGACCAGATGCAATTTGTTTATAATGGAAAATACTTAGAGTATTTTGAAGTTGGTAGGACTGAAATGATGCGTGAAAACAATCTGCCATATAAAATCATTGAGCAGAATGGATATCGTATGCCTGTAGTCGAAGCATTTGTTAAGTATATTAGTCCTGCTCAGTATGATGAAATTTTAATAATAGAAACTCATGTTGAAAAGATACCTCAATTAAAAGTTCATATTGATCATATTATCAGAAGTAAAGAAAGAAAAGTTGTTATTGCTGAAGGATATATTGAATTAATATTTATAAAAACCGATACAGGAAAAGTATCGCGACCACCTCAGTTTTTTATAGACGCAATAAAAAAATTCTTTCCAGACGATGTTTGATAAACTTAAACAACTTTCAAAAGATACTGCAATTTATGGTGTAAGCACTATCGTTGGGAGATTCCTGAATTTCCTTCTCATTCCATTTTACACAAACATTTTCCTTCCTGAAGAATATGGAATTATAACAAACATCTATGCTTTCATTGCAATACTTAATATCGTATTTATTTATGGAATGGACTCTGCTTATCTAAAATTTGCAAAAGAGAGTGAGCTTGGAAATGAAAAAGATATTTTCTCAACTCCCTATTATGCAGTTTTAATTTTCTCCCTGTTTTTTTGTTTAGTAATAATTTTATTTAAAGCGCAGATAGGTAATTCTCTTGCTGTTACGCAAAACTATAATTACTTATTCTTTTTTGTTGCTTCAATTCTTTTTGCGGATGCAATTGTTGTAATTCCTTTTATAAGATTAAGGATTGAAAGAGAAACTAAAAAGTTTGCTTTATATAAAGTAATAAACATTCTTTTAAATGTTATCCTGAATCTTTATCTTATTCTAAAATTAAAAATGGGAATTGAAGCAGTATTCATAAGTAATCTTGCTGCTTCAATTATCACATTCATTTTATTAACCCCCTCAATAAAAAAATCCTTAAGCCTGCATTTCAGTGCTCCAATTTTTAAAAGAATGTTAAAGTTTGGGTTACCATATCTTCCTGCCGGACTTGCTTCAGTTTTTATACAGGTATTAGACAGGCCTATAATGGAACACTTAACGGATTTAAATACTCTTGGAATCTACCAGGCTAATCATAAACTGGGAATATTTATGATGCTGTTTGTAAGTATGTTTCAATATGCCTGGCAGCCATTTTTTATGCAGGAATCAAAAAATGAAGATGCAAAAAAAATTTTTTCCAAGGTTCTTACTTATTTTACTCTAGTTGGAAGTATAATCCTGATAGTACTTTCTTTATTTATAGATAACATTATCAGACTTCAAATTTTTGGAAAGACTCTGATCGGGCCGCTTTATTGGAGTGGTATTGATATAGTTCCTATTATACTTTTTGCATATTTGTTTAACGGGTTATATGTTGTTTTTACAGCTGGAATTTATATCAAAGAAAAGAGTATTTACGTTCCTTTAATAACAGGGATTGGTGCTGCAGTAAATATTGTTTCCAATTTTATTTTAATTCCTATAATGGGAATGATGGGTGCTGCGATTTCAGTTTTGGCAAGTTATTTTGTTATGTCTTCAGGTTTGTACATTGTTACGCAGAAGTTTTATAAAATTTCTTATGAAAAGAAAAAAATTGCACTAATATTTTTCTTTATAATTCTCACCGGCACAATTTATTACCTTTTGTTGTATAACAATCAATTATTTTTGATTTATAAATTTCTGCTGCTTATTTTGTTTTTAGCTTCAGTTTTATTTTTTATAATCGATAAGGAAGAAATAAAATTAATAATTGACAAAATTAAAATAAGAAAGAATTGATCTTATAAAGATGCAAGAGAAAGTTCAGATCAGGATTAAAAGACTTGATGACAAATTTAATGATATACCTCTCCCTTCATACTCAACTTCAGGAAGTTCCGGGCTTGATGTAAGAGCTGCTGAAGAAACAATAATTCCGGCAAATGAAATAAGATTAGTCCCAACAAATTTATCTGTTGAAATTCCCGAAGGATTTGAAATACAGGTAAGGCCAAGAAGCGGTCTTGCTGCCAATCATGGAATTTCTATTTTAAATTCACCGGGAACGATTGATTCAGATTACCGGGGAGAAATTAAAATTATTATGATGAATTTTGGTAAAGCAGAATTTAAAATTTTACGTGGCGATAGAATAGCTCAATTGGTAGTTTCAAAAGTTTATAAAGCAGAACTAATTCTTTCAGAAGACCTTGAAGAAAGCCTGAGAGGAAACGGCGGTTTCGGACACACAGGGAAGGGTTAAGTTCTCCGAAGGAGTCCTTCGGACAAGTGTAAGAGCAAGTAGCAGCTTTGAAATTTTAATGATTCTTTATTGAATCTAAAGAAGCGGATTCGGAATTCAAAAATTTTGAGTCTAAGAGTAAATTCAAGTTCAAGAATTTTCTTGCACTTGAACTTACTTTTGATCATTCCGAAATCTGCAATTCATAATTCGAAATTTTTAGAGTTTACATGTCAGACTTTATTCATCTCCATAACCATTCTCATTATAGTTTGCAGGATGCGGCCTGCACGGTTGAATCTCTTGTAGCTGCTGCTAAAAAAAATAATATGCACTCCGTTGCTCTTACGGATCACGGCGTTATGTATGGAATTGCAGAGTTCTATCGCATTGCTGTTAGAGAAGGTGTTAAACCTATTATCGGAATGGAAGCTTACATTGTTAAAGAAGGAAGTAGATTTGCCAGAGGTAAAGTTGAAGATTCCAACAGCAGAAAAAAATCGAAACATTATAATCATCTTATACTCCTTGCGAAGAATAAACAAGGATATAAAAATCTTTCAAAGCTTTCCACGTTAGGGCATACCGAAGGTTACTATTACAAGCCAAGAATTGATCTTGAGCTCCTAAGAAAATATCATGAAGGATTAATCTGTACAACTGCTTGTGCAGGGGGAATAGTTTCTGTTCCTCTTATTAATAATGATTATAGTAAAGCTAAAGAAGTTGCAATTACTTATAAAGAGATTTTTGGTGATGATTTCTATCTCGAAGTTCAGGATCACAATATGGAAGTCGAGAAACCAGTTCTTGAAGGAATGCCAAAATTATCCAAAGAGCTTGGAATAAAATTAGTTGCAACTAACGATTGCCATTATATCGAACAGGATCATAGTATCCCTCATAATATTCTTCTTTTATTATCCGACAAAAATGGGAATGATTACAGGGAATTACGATATGGTACTAAGGAGATTTATTTTAAATCCCAGGAACAGATGAAGAAGCTCTTCAAGAATTTCAAGGGTGCAATTGAAAATACACTTGAGATAGATTCGAAGATAGATCTTAAACTTGATTTTGAAGGGCATCATTTTCCGCAATTCCCTATTCCTGAAGAATTCAAAGCAAAAAATTTAGAAGAATATTTTGAACTTCTTACACGAAAAGGTTTTGAAAATAAATTTTCTAATCCGACTACTGAATTAAAGGAACGTCTTGAGTTTGAGCTTAATACAATTAAAGATATGGGCTTTGCAGGATACTTTCTGGTTGTACAGGATTTCATCAACTCTGCTAAAAAGATGAGCATCCCGGTCGGACCCGGCAGAGGAAGTGTTGCAGGAAGTTTGGTTTCTTATGTTTTGGGAATTACAAACATCAATCCTCTAGAATATAATCTTCTCTTCGAGCGTTTCCTTAATCCTGCAAGAAAATCAATGCCTGATATTGACGTTGACTTTGCCGATGATAAGCGTGGTGATGTAATTGAATATGTTAAGAATAAATATGGAAGTAATTGTGTAAGCCAAATAATAACTTTTAATCGCCTTTCTTCAAAAGCAGTAATAAGAGATGTTGCAAGAGTGTTGAAGATCCCGATTCCCACAGTAAATAAAATCACGAAGTTTATTCCATCAAAGTTTGGAAAAGTTTTTTCAATTGACCAGGCACTTACTGAAGTTCCTGAACTCAAATGGGTAAAAGATTCGGAAGATGAACTGATACAAAACTTAATTAAATATGCAAAAGTTCTTGAGGGAATGAACAGGAATGCTTCAAAACATGCAGCAGGTGTTGTTATTACTCCACACGATGTGAGCGATTATGTTCCCTTGGCGAATGCAGTTCAGCAGAATGATATTGTAACTCAATACAATATGAAAGAGATTGAAAATGCCGGACTGCTGAAGATGGATTTTCTTGGGCTTCGGACTTTAACTATCATTCGCGATACAATTACTTTAATTGAAAAAAGAAGAAACATAAAAATTAATATTGATGAAGTTCCTTTAAATGATGAAAAAACTTTCCAGCTTTTTTCGAAAGGACAGACAACCGGGATATTCCAGTTTGAATCAGGCCCGATGAGAGAATATCTGAAAAAGCTTAAGCCTACAAGTTTAAGCGATCTGTCTGCAATGAATGCTCTTTATCGTCCCGGTCCTATGGAATTTATTGACGATTTTATTGATAGAAAATTCGGACGTAAAGAAGTTGTTTATCAGCATTCTATCCTTGAACCAATACTTA
>CAZECH010000074.1:0-10020 GCA_964510675.1 uncultured Ignavibacteriaceae bacterium | reverse complement strand
TTAACTTTGATGGATTTTTAGATCTTTTTGTAATAAATAAAGCTGATTTTAATTTGTTTTTTTTCTGTAATACAATTGATGATGCTTTTGAATTGATTACTTCACATTTTCAGAAAAATTATCTTGATAAAAAGGAAACAGAAGGAATGGAACCCAACCTGATTATAAAATAAAAAAGCCTCTACAAGAGGCCTGCATCTATCATATCCTGACGGTGTGCTCTTCTTAAAGCTTTCAACTTTTCCATTCGCTTTTTAACAGAAGGCTTTACAAAAAAAGTTCTCTTTTTATACTCTTTAAGAACACCTGATCTTTCGTATTTTTTCTTGAATCTGCGTAGAGCTTTATCTATAGATTCATTTTCACCAATTGAAATTCCTACCAACTAAATTCACCTCGCTTTATATTGTTTGTTGAATTAATGATTCGATTAATTTTTTGTGCCCTGATTTCTGAAACTCAACTAAAATGGATTTTTGCCCGTTTGATAATATATCTTTACCGACAACCTTCCCGAAATCGTCCCAGTTTGTATGATAAATTGATTGTCCAATCTCGAAAGATTTTTGTGGAGAATAGGTTATGCATTCTCCATTCTCAATTCCCTCTAAGGAGATTTTTGTTACTTTAACATCTTCAGTCATATCAATAATCATTGTGTGTTTGCACTTTTTACATTTAGCCCAACGCTTATTTTCATTGCCTGTTACTTCACCCGCTAATTCCATTTTTCTAAGCCCATTACAGAAACTACAAAAGGCTTCAACATTTTTTATTCTTGCCATAATACTTTTTTTATTAAAACTTAACTATTTAATATATCGAAGATTGGCTGGATAATCAAGAATAATTGGTAGTGCATGAGATACTATTATTCTATTTTTTTGGTTTACAAACAAAAACAGGTGTTTTTGAATACCTGATAACTTTCTCAGCTACACTTCCAAGCAAAGTATGAAGGATTCCTGTTCGTCCATGAGTAGCAATTACAATTAAGTCAATTTTTAATTTCTCTGCATATTTTATGATTTCTTCATAATCAATTCCCTTACGAATTGCTGCTTCTATCTCAATATTTTTATTCTTTTTAACTTTTTCTACAACCTTATCAAGATTGCTTTTAGCATCTTGTTCAATAGTTTTTATAATTTTTTCCTCTGAAAGATCCAGCGAACGGATTGTAAGAATCGGAGGTTTCTTCTCAAGAACATGTAGTATATGTAATTTAGCTGAGTTTTGTTCAGCGAGGTCTACAGCATAATCTGAAACAGAAATAGATAGTTTACTGAAATCAGTAGGTAAAAGGATATTTTTTATTTTGAACATAATCCCTCTATTAATTTATTTTGCAAAACTGATCTTTCAATTCATAAGAAGAAATATTGGAAACTACAGCAATTATATTTTTTCCGGTTTTTGTCATTAGAGTGCCTATACCGGACTCATAAGTATCATAACAATTTCCTTTTTCGAGATACTCAAGCAATCCCTCTGACAAATTAAGAATTTTATTCTTTTCAAAATAGTTTTCATCAGCCTGGAAAAAATAAATTAATTTACCCTCATTATCAGTATAAACATGATGAGCAAATTTTTCTCCCCGGTCAACAGAAACAATTGCACCTAAAAGTTTCCATTTATCATACTCAGGAAGAATTATTTGATACTTTACTCCTTCTTTTAAAAAGAAAGATTTAATCTCTTCAGGATTATCGGAAACAATTTGCGGTATAAGGTTTCCCTTAAGAATATTCTGAAAATTTATTCGCGCCTGAACAAACATATTATCACTTCCTTTTTGTTCTGCAGAAAAATCTTCAACTATAATTTGAGGAGGGCGATTAAATATTATAAGTATCATTGCTAGAATAATTATTATTGTAGTTCCAAAAACCATCAACGGTTTGGCTGAGAATATACCCTGGATGAAACCCTTGAAATATTCCGTTTTGCTTACAGGTTTTATTTTTCTTATGATTCTCTTTAACACTTTTGACGGTACCGGATGAATCTTCAATCTTTGTTTCACAACTAATTTCATAAGATGATGAACTTCGTAATCATACTTTACATTCTGGTCTTTATCAATAAGATTTTTAATCTCATTTAGCTGAGATGGATCAGAAATTTCTTCATCAACATAAGCAGTCAATAATTTTTCTAACTTATCTTGTTCCACTTTTTTTATTAATCCTTTTTAATATACCCGAGCTTGTCAGAGTATTTATGAAGTTTTGTAAAAAGCATTTTTCTTGCACGAAATAGTCTTAATTTAACAGTTCCAACCGGGCAATCAACAAAATCAGCAATTTCCTCATAACTGAAATTTTCAATATCACAAAGTACTATGACTATTCTGAAATCCTCAGGAAGTGAAGACACTACTTCAGATAATTCATCATCAAGAATTTTAAAAATTTCTTTTTCCATTTGTGAACTATCTGTCGATGATTTAATCTTTTTATAAAATTTTTCTATCTCATCAAAATCTAATTTTTGAGGTTCTTTAGATTTTTTCCTGGAAATATTAATGTATGCATTTCTCATTACACGGAACAACCATGCTTTGCAATTAGTTCTTGTTTCAAATTTATCATAAAACCGGAAAGCACGGAGGTAAGTTTCCTGGAGAAGATCACTTGCATCCGCTCTGTTCCCAGTCATTCTTAAAGCAAAATTATAAAGTGCATCCATGTGAGGCAGAGCTTCCTTTTCAAAGGATGAATATAGTTTTGATTGTTCTTCTAATACAGCTACAGCAAGAATGATTGGATAAAACATTTTAAAGATTCGTAAAAGCTCTGTTAAAGATCTTTAAATATTTCAATAAAAGTTATTTTTTTATGATAAGTCCGTTACCTTTAAAACTTAAATCATTAAAATCAAATATGAAACCATTGATGATAACATATTTTACCTGGTCATTTTCCCGGATAATAAAGTTTGCGTTACTTTCAGGTTTTAAATTGTAAAAATCATCTTTTGGAAATTCTTTAAATATATTTATCGGAAGTTTTGTGAAATCTGAATTAATATTTTCTTTTAACACAACATTGGTGTATCCTTGTTCATAAAGATCTGCAAAATCTAATTTTTCAATTTCAGAGATGGAATTAAATGATTGCAGAAGAGTTTTGCCAGGACTGACTATCATTCCTTTTAAATCATATTCTTCATATCCGTAAAAGACTGAAAGGTCGCCAACATCTTCCAAAGTAGATTCATAGTAAAAATCTTTAGCATCATTGCAGTTTACCTCTTCCTTGTTTATTCCTAAATCAATAGTGTATTCGTGTCCGGAGCTGCTATATTTAAGATTTCTAATAATAAGATCCATAATGAATTTTTCGTTAAATGGAATTTTATCATAAACCGCAGGATCTTCATCTTTATAAGATTCTTCGGCAATATTTTTAAATGCAGATAACAATGTTAAAAAATTCATCCTGCGAATGAATTGTTTTTCAGTATCATCTCTATATCCGCCTGATTCTACAAGGATTGTTTTTGTTCCCAGTTTTTGAAAATTATCTCCATACGCCCGTGGTTCAAACTCATCGGAGTATTTCGCAATGTGCCCGGGAATGAAATGGGATATGTTTTTATAAATTCTTGAAATCAATTTAATTGCATCTTCTCTCACAGATGAAACACTTTTCTCGTAATCTATAGTTGGTGCAAGAAAAGATAAAGTTGCAGGTTTTGAACTGTTTCCAACTGAATATCTTGTACTTTGATCATGAAGATTAAACCCAAAATCAGCTTGCAGGTTAATAAAAATATCCATTAAAAGTTTACCTTCCGGAGTTTGCTGACGGACTGCATCACGATTAATATCTATTTCAAAAATATTTCTTCTCTGGTAAAGTTCAGCACCATCAGGATTTACCATCGGCATAAAGTAAAGAGTTAGTTTGTTTTTAAGCAGGGTTCTGAATTCATTAAATGAATCATTGGCTTTAAGGAAATTAAAAATATCCAGCAAAGCCATTGTAGCTGTCGGTTCATCGCCATGCATTTGAGACCATAAAAAAACTTTTACTGGTCCGTTTCCCCATGTTAAAAGATATATTTCTCTCTTCTCAGCAGATTCACCAACTTTATTAACCGAGAAAAAATTTTTATTTTCTGTAGAATTTATAAGAGGTTTAATATCGGAATGTTTAAACCTCCTGTGGTTAATTGATTTTTCACTGTAGCTTTCATATTGTTGATTAATGCTTTTGAGAAAATCAAGGTCTTGTGCAGAAGTAATCATAGGAAAAATTAAAATTAGTTTTAAAATAAAATTAAGCATAACACATTGAAATTACTTATAATCAAATTTATTCACTAAAGTTTTTCAATGCAAAGGAGAAGATTCAATTGGATATACCTACTTTAAAGATTGGTTCTCCAATGCCGGGTTTTAGTTTGCCCGGTATTGATGGGAAAAATTATTCGGCTGATTCTTTTAAAGACAGCCAGGTGCTGGTAGTAATTTTCAGCTGCAATCATTGTCCTTATGTCCAGGCTTATGAGGATAGAATAATCGAATTACAAAAAAATTATAAAGACAAAGGTGTCTCCATTGTTGCTATTAACTCTAATGATGCAACAAATTATCCTGAAGACTCCTACGTTTATATGGTTGAACGTGCAGGTAAGAAGGGATTTAATTTCCCTTACCTGAGAGATGAGGATCAAAAAGCTGCTGAAGTTTACGGTGCTACACATACTCCGGAGATATTTTTGTTTAATAAAGAGCGTGAACTAGTATATCGTGGTAAAATTGATGATAACTGGAAGGAACCTGAAAAAGTAAGAACAAAATATCTTCAGAATGCAATTGATGAACTTCTCGAAGGAAAAGAAATTTCAGTCCCAGAAACTTTTTCTATTGGTTGCACAATTAAATGGAAAATGTAAAATGAAAATGTAAATGATTACCTGGGAATAACAAATTCCTGTTCAAACTTTTCTATTGTTGCAATTGGATTGTGGGAAATGCAAAAACAATAAACAGGAATCAATTGTGAAAACGTTTTAATTATCTCAATCAGCAAATCGGAAGAATAAATTATTTCATTCTCTTTACTAAATTCTTTTTGCAGCAGAAAAAATTTAGTTCTTGCCATCTTATTGAAATCTCTTTCGATGTCAAATTCTTTAGTGATAAGTTCAGGTTCCTTGGTTATCTCATAAAAATCAAATTTACCATTAAGCCCGAATTTTTTATAAGTCTCAATAAATTCAGCCCTATGACCGGGCAGATTCTTATTAAAAAACAATTCCTTGCCCAAAGTATTGTTTATAAATAACCCATACCCAATACCTTTCTTATCTATGCTGAGAAAGAATTCACTATCCTTTTTAAATCTCCTGAAGTGAATAAGAAAATATAGACGATAAGGCTCAGGACTAGTATATCTGGTATCCTTACTAATTCTGAGCATTGTTTTGTCAAATTTTGGTTCGGTGTTTATTTTGGATTCAAGCTGTTTAAAAAAAGGAGCAATAGTTACAATAAATGATTTTGATGGAAGGACAATGAAATTATTATATCTCTCCCTGTTTTTATCAAACCATGATAATGTATTATTCTCTGAAAGTTCTTCTAAAAAATTTATACTTTCTTTGCTGAATCCGTTAAATACCGGAATTTCAGAGTTCAATACATTAGCCCAAAATTTATTGTTAGATAAAATCCGCCAACGTCTTTATTAAATCTTCCTTCTATGCTTTCTACTCCTTCATCGAAGAAGTGAGTGATGTAGTAACGTAAATTTATTCCAAGCAAACTGGATTTATCCACTCCGAAATTAGCTCCTAATCCTATATAACCACCTGCGGCATATTTTGCCTGGGCAAAACCGAATGCACTAAAGAATTCTTTTGAATAAGGTGTAGTAACCGCTATTGTAGGTCCTACCCCGACATTTATATACGGACGAAGATTATCGTGAATTAATTTTTCAAACAACCTGTATTGTAAACCAAAATTGATCGGCACTAAAAAAACTCTGTTCTTTTTTCCTAAAACAGGCAATGGATATCCAAAATAATCATAATACTGAAATTCATTATCCTCTTTCATTTCCGAAAAAGAAAAATCAACAAAACCGGTTAACTTGTTAGATAATTGTCTTCTGTAAAAACTTCCAAATCCAAAACCACCATCGCTGAACATTATATCGAGTCCGAGTGCATTATCCGGGAAAACTTCAGGTTCTTTTTCAGGTGCAAGTTCACCGATTTCCTGAGCATTTACTATTAAAGAAGTAATTAGTAATATTGCAAATAATAGCTTTTTCATAAATCAATTTTTTTTTGTTTTTAATATAATCAACATAAAGATAAATTCAAGAACTTTATCTTTCGCAAATATTTATGTACACCGCAATTGATAAGCCGACTTTCTGGGATAATAAGTATAAAACCCACGAGTCAAATTGGGATATGAAAAGTGCAAATCCTGTTTTTATTGAGCTGCTGGATAATTCTGATTTTCTCAAAACGGGAAGGACATTCATTGTAAGTTGCGACAGAGGTTACGACGCTGTTCTAACAGCAAAGAAAGATTATGCTGTTACAGCAATTGATTTCTCATCAACGGCAATTGATTTTGCAAAAGCTCAGGTGAATGAAAACACTGTTAAAATTAATTTTTTAAATGAAGATTTTTTTAATCTTGGAAAAGAATACAATGGAAATTTTGATTTGGTTTATGAATACACGACATATTGTGCTTTTAATCCTGAAAGAAGAAAAGAATTTGCAAAAAAAGAATCATCTCTCTTAAAGAAAGACGTTAAACTTATTACAGTTTTATTTCCTGTTGATGATATGGAAGACGGACCGCCTTTCAGAATTGAACCCATAGAGTTTTATAAAAACTTTTCTCAATATCTTTTTCTTGAGCTTTCAACTAAACAAATCAATTCTGTTAAACCACGTGAAGGCAAGGAAATTCTACAGGTTTATGTTAAGAAATAATGGTATGAAAATTTTTAATCGAAGCATTAAATGATTCTGACAAAAAATCTTGAAAAAAGTATTGATCTTGATTTTGAAATTGACGGGATCATAAAATCAAACCAACTTGAGAAACTTCTTCTGATAGTTCCTACAAACAGGAAAATCAGGTATCTGAAAAAAGAAATAATTTCAATATCGAACTCACAAGCACTATCAGCAATCAATCTTGAAACGATTGGAACATTTGCTACAAAACTTTTTTTTAAAGATCATAAAATTTCTCCAGGAGTTTTAAGCGAAGCTGCAGCGGCAGTTTTACTGAGACAAAGTTTTCTTGAAGTTAAAACTAAATATTTCTCAAATTATTCCAGCCAGGTTCCGGCAGGTACATTGGAGAGAATAAGAAATGTAATTTCAGAATATAAAAGGCAGGGAATAACTCCGCAGGCAATAAAAGCTGAAAGTAAATATTTAGTTTCGATTGAAAAACTCAAAGCCGAAGATATAGCTGCTGTTTATGCAAACTTCCAGGGAAAGATTGAAGAGCTTAATGTTAAAGAGCTTGGTGATATTTATGAAGATGTAATAAAATTTTCTCCTCTTGAATTTGCAGAGTCATTCAGACGATTATTTCCGAAGGTGGAACTTATAATAATAAATGGTTTCGATGAGTTTACAACCCCCGAAATTGAAATTATTGATTTAGCTTCTTCTTTAAGCAACAGCCGGCTCTATTTAACTTTTGATTATCACAGTTTTAATCCGATGATTTTTTCACATCTGAATAAATGTTATTTGAAATTAGAGAAAAAAGGGTTTAAAGAGATTAAGGATATATCAGTCGGAAATTTAAATGCTTTCCGATTATTAATAAAAGAAAATTTATTTCTTAAAAAAAGAGAGAAGCAAACATCTTTTAAGGATAACCTTACTGTCATCTCCGGCAAAAACAGGGAAACAGAGATTGAATTAATTGCAAAGGAAATAAAAGATCTCATTACAGAAAATAATGTTGAGCCGCACAAAATTTGTGTAGCCTTTAACCTGATTCAAAAATATTCTCCGATCATAAGAGATATTTTCTCATTATATGGTTTGCCTTTTAATCTGACTGACCGTTTTTCTCTCAGCAATTCTTCCCCGGTTATTGCCTTAATTAATTTTCTTGAGATTCTTGAAAATGATTACTACTACAAAAATATTTTCCGTGCTTTAAGCAGTGGATATATAAATATAAAAGATGTTGATCTTTCAAGTTTATTGAAAGCTTCTTCGGAGTTAAAGATTCTTTCAGGTTATGAAAGATGGACAACGGCTTTAAACAATGCTGTTTCTCAAAAGAATAATTTTGAAAAAGATACTTTTGAAAGATTTTCTGATAAAAAAGAAGCATTTGCCAAAGCACTATATTCTCTACAGGTGCTCAACTCTTTTTTAAAGCATTTTAAAGAAAAATTAACTGTTAAAGATTTTCATGAAAAGTTTGTTGATCTTGTATTTAAACTTGAAGTTCCCCTTAAGATAATAAATGACGACCCTGCTCTTGTAGAAAAAAATATTAAAGCCATGAATACATTACTTGAAACTGTTGATGAAGTTTTAAATTTAGTTGAGGATGAATATGAACCGTCAACAAAATTTTCGCTTAAGTTCTTTCTTAATCAAATAAGAACAGCAGTTCTCTCTGCAAGATATAATGTTAAAGAAAAACCGGGATACGGAATACAGGTTACCACTTTAAATGAAATTCGCGGGATTGAGTTTGAATACCTGTTTATTTCCGGTTTATGCGATGGAGATTTACCAACAAGATATTCACCCGAAATTTTTCTTTCCGGCTCGTATTTCAGAGGTGAGGAAAATCATCAGACGGAAGAGCGGTATCATTTTTATCAATCATTATGTTCGTGGAAGAAGGGCTTATATCTTACTTATCCTTTAACTGAAGAAAGAAAAGAACTGATCCAATCTAATTTCCTGACGGAGTTTAAAGAGCTTTTCATGGTTAAGGAAAAATCAGCAGCAAATTATGAAGATAAAATTTATTCCAAAGAGGAACTGTTAAAATTATTCGGTTTAAGCGAAGAATCTTTTTCGACAATAAAATTAACAGAAGAACAAACCTCATTAAATATTAAATCTGTTAGAGAAGCAATTGATATTAATAATTTAAGAAGAAATGATACATTTGGTTCTTCTCCATTTGTAGGGAATATTTATCAATCATTGCAGGAAAAAGAAAAAGAATGGTTGATCGATCTTAAATTACGTCAGTATTCAGTTTCACAGCTTGAGACTTATGCAAAGTGTCCTTATAAATATTTTGCAGAAAGAATATTGAGACTTGAAGAAGTTGAAGAGCCAACTGAAGAGGTGGAAGCTCTTGAAATGGGAAGCATCCTTCATAATATCTTTTATGAATTTTATCTCCAGTTAAAAAAGAAAGAAATAATACTATACCAGTGTAGTGATGAAAATTTTAATTATGTAAGCGAATTACTTTTTTCAATTGCAGAAAAGAAAATTGATGAAGCAAATTTCAAATCGCCTTTAAGTTTTTATGAGAGAGAAAAAATTCTTGGTTTAAACAGTAGGAAGGAAAGTTCAATTCTTTTTAAATTTCTACATGAAGAAAGAATGAGAACAGATGGATTTGTTCCTGAGTTTTTTGAAGTTGGTTTTGGAAAAATTGATATCAGTGAATTACCGGACGAAATAAAAAATTTAAAAGTAAAAGATATTTCAATAAGAGGGAAGATTGATCGGATTGATTTGAATAAAAAAGAAAATGAATTCAGGGTTGTTGATTATAAGCTTGGTGGAAAAAAACCAACCAGTGAAGATCTTGAACTTGGCATTTCATTACAGTTGCCGCTTTATATGTATGCTGCTAAAGAACTGATTAAAGCCCAACTTAAGAAAGATTATGAGCCGGATGGTGCTGATATTTATTCATTAAAATATAAAGAAGGTGAATTTGGAAGAATACCCGTTAAAGATCTTTCATCAAAAAAAACTTCAGAAGCACTTATTGAGACATGCAGAGATGCAGTTGTTAAATAT